>NZ_JBLKKY010000038.1:0-46450 GCF_059438195.1 Paraconexibacter sp. | reverse complement strand
GTTGTCCCCCGTGTCGCCGTCGGCGACAGGGAAGACGTTGAGGTCGTTGATCTCCTCGCGGCGCGACTCGAGGTGGACGAGAGCGCCGTCGACGACGGCGCGGAATCGGTCGAGGCTCCGTTCGGCGGACATCGGCGACCTCCGGGGACGGCAGCGGTCAGCGCGCGGCGACCAGCCGCGGCGTCAGACGGCCTTGACGACCTTGCCGGCCTTGAGACAGCGCGTGCAGACGTGGACGCGGCGCGGCGAGGAGCCCACGAGCACCCGGACCTTCTGGAGGTTGGGGTCGAAGCGCCGCTTCGTCGCGACCATCGAGTGGCTGCGGCTGTGGCCGAACGACGGACCCTTACCGCAGCTGTGACAGACCTTTGCCATGAGGCGGCGGAGTGTAGCGCCCTTGGACCCTGGGAAGCTTGGAGCCCATGTCCCCGACGGGCGACGACATCCACCTCCCTTCTCGCTACGTCCCCGTCCGGCACCTCGCGGACGGTGGGATGGCCGCCGTCTGGGAGGCCCGCGACACCGTCCTCGAGCGTCACGTCGCGGTGAAGATCCTCTCCCCCGCGCTCGCGGCCGACCCCGACGCCCGGGAGCGCTTCACGCGCGAGGCGCGAGCAGCGGCGCGGCTCAGCTCCCACCCGCACGTCATCACGATCCACGACGCCGGCGAGGAGCAGGGCGACGCGTACATCGTCATGGCGCTCGCCCCCGGCGGGACCGTCGCCGAGCGCCTCGCAGCGGGGCCCCTCGACCGCGACGCCGCGCTGCGCTGGCTCCGCGAGGCGGCCGACGCGCTCGACGCCGCGCACGCCGAGGGCATCGTCCATCGCGACGTGAAGCCCGCCAACCTGCTCCTCGACGGACGCGACCGCGTCCTCGTCGGGGACTTCGGGATCGCGACCGCCGGGTGGACCTCGTCGATGACGCAGACGGGGCTCGTCGTCGGCACCGCGGCCTACCTCTCGCCGGAGCAGCGCGAGGGGCGGGCGGCGACGCCGGCCAGCGACCGCTACGCGTTCGCCCTCGTCGCCCGCGAGGTCCTCAGCGGCGAGCGACCGGGCGGCGCTGCCCACTGGCCGGTGCACGCGCTGCCGCCCGCGGTCGACGAGCTGCTCTCGCGCGGCGCCTCGCTCGACCCGGACTCCCGTCCGTCGTCCTGCCGGGCCCTCGTCGCCGAGCTCGAGCGCGGCCTCGGGGAGGCCGGCGACGCGACGGCCGTCCTGCCGGTGGCCGAGAGCCCGACGGACACGATGGCGACGGAGGCGGCGCGGACCCCGCGCCCGCGCCGCCCCGTGGAGCGCATGGCGCCCGTCCCGCCGGCGCGCCCGGCGGCGGCCGAGGACGGTGACGACGCCGGGCGACGCCGGGCGGCACCGGTCGCGTTCCTCGCCGCGGGGCTCCTCGCGCTCGGCATCGGCGCTGCGGTGCTCGCGGCGGAGGGGAGCGACGGGGACCCCACGGCCGAGCAGGGCCGGACGGCGGAGACCGCCGACACGACCGAGACGGAGCCGGAGACCACCGCGACGAGCGACGCGCCGCCATCGGGCGAGCCGACGCCGGCGCCGGCTCCGGAGCCCGCGCCCGCACCCGCGGAGGACCCGCGGACACTCAACGACCGCGGCTACCAGCTCTTCCTCGAGGGCCGGTACGCGGAGGCGATCCCGCTCCTGGAGCGCGCGGTCGCCGGGCTCGAGGCCACGCCCGAGGACGAGTACTACGCCTATGCGCTCTACAACCTCGGCGCGTCCCTGCGTCGTGCCGGCCGGCCCGGCGAGGCGATCCCGCTGCTCGAGCGGCGCCTCGAGGTGAGCGACTTCAAGCGGGGCGTCGTCCTCGAGGAGCTCGATGCCGCCTACGCCGACGCCGGGCTCGAGCCCCCGGCTCGGGACGGGGGCGGCGGCGACGAGAAGCCGAAGGAGAAGAAGGAGAAGGACGACTGACGGGCCGCGTCCGCGCTCAGCCGTCGGTCCTCACCGGCTCGCGCGCCGGCTCCGGCACGTGGTCCGGGCGCCGCGCGGGCCGCGGATGAGCGTCCCCGAGCCGGCCCCGCTCGCGGAGCCGCACCGTGCTCTGGACGGCGTCGGGCAGCAGCGGCACGCCGGGACCCGTCGGCCGGGGCGTGTCGGGCTCCGGCGGCGGGCTGCCGCCGTCGTCGTCGCGGGGCCACAGGGAGCGCCAGTCCGGACGCTCCTCGTCGCCGGAGAGCATGACCCAGACCAGCACGGCGGCTCCCAGGATGTGGACCCCGAGCGTGATGGCGATCGCGATGACCTCGGCCGTGTGCGTCATCTTCTCCGAACCCTAACGTCCTCGTCCCGCGCGCAGGCGCCCACCTGGGCCGCGGACGCGCCGCGCGGCGAAGTCCTCTCCTGCGGATGCCCGGCCGGGCCGGGGCTCACGCATCGGGCGGAGGCCCGTCCGCCGCGGAGAGCGCGAGGCGCACGCCCGCGAGCGCGACGACGGCCTGCGCGGCGTGCGCGCCCTGGTCGCGCTTGCCGCCCCCGGAGCGGGCGAGCGCCTGCTCGAGGTTCTCGACCGTGAGGACGCCGAACGCGCACGGGACCCCGGTCGCGAGCTGGACGTCCATGATGCCCCGCGCGCTCTCGCCGCACACGTAGTCGTAGTGGGTCGTCTCGCCCCGGATGACCGCACCGAGACACGCGACGCCCGCGTACCGGCCCGACTCGGCGGCGTACTTCGCCGCGAGCGGCAGCTCGTAGGCGCCGGGGACCTCGAAGACGTCGACGCCGGCGGCTCCCGCGCGCTCGAACTCCGCGCGCGCAGAGGCGACGAGCTTGTCGGCGAGATCCCGGTAGAACGTCCCGACCGCGATCGCGTACCGCGCCATCAGCGCCGGCCCTCCTCGTGGTCGCGGGCGGCGCGATCCTGCTCGCGCTCGTGGTGGAGCAGCTCCTCGTCGAGGTTGAGCGCCTGGTGGTGGAGCATGTGCTCCATCCGGTCCTTCTTCGCCCGCAGGTACGCCTCGTTGTGCGGGTTCGGGGCGTGCTCGATCGGCACCTGCGCGGTCACCGACAGCCCGTATCCCTCGAGGCCGCGGATCTTCTTCGGGTTGTTCGTGAGGATCCGGATCGACGTGAGCCCGAGGTCGGCGAGGATCTGCGCGCCGATCCCGTAGTCCCGGAGATCAGCGGGGAGCCCGAGCTTGAGGTTCGCCTCGACGGTGTCGTAGCCCTCCTCCTGCAGCTTGTAGGCCCGCAGCTTGTTGAGGAGGCCGATCCCGCGCCCCTCCTGGGCGAGATAGAGCAGGACGCCCTCGCCCTCCGTCTCGATCATCGAGAGCGCCGACTCGAGCTGCTCGCCGCAGTCGCAGCGCAGCGAGTGGAAGACGTCACCGGTGAGGCACTCGGAATGCACCCTGACGAGGACGTCGTCCCTGCCGCTGACATCGCCCTTGACGAGGGCGACGTGGTGCTTGTCGTCGAGGATCGCGCGGTAGCCGACGACGTCGAACTCGCCGAAGCCGGTCGGGAGCTTCGTCTGCACGACCCGCTCGACGAGCTTGTCGTGCTTGCGACGGTAGGCGATGAGGTCGGCGATCGTGATGAGCTTGAAGCCGTGCTTGGCGCAGTACGCCCGGAGGTCGTCGAGGCGCGCCATCGACCCGTCCTCGTTCTGGATCTCGCAGATGAGGCCCGCGGGCGTGCAGCCCGCGAGGCGCGCGAGGTCGACGGAGGCCTCGGTGTGGCCGGTGCGCTCGAGGACGCCGCCGTCCCGCGCCTTGAGCGGGTGGACGTGCCCGGGGACGACGATGTCGCTCGGCCCCTTCGCGGGATCGACGGCCGTCGCGATCGTCGTCGCCTGGTCGGCCGCCGAGATGCCGGTCGTCACGCCCTCCCTCGCCTCGATCGTCACCGTGAACGGCGTCTCGTAGGCGCTCTCGTTCTTGAGGGACATGAGCTCGAGGCCGAGCTCGTCGCAGCGCTCCGAGGTGAGCGCGACGCAGATCCAGCCGCCCGCCTGCCGCGTCATGAAGTTGATCGCCTCGGGGGTGACGAACTCGGCCGCCATCACGAGGTCGCCCTCGTTCTCGCGGTCCTCGTCGTCGACGACGACGATCATCTTCCCGGCCCGGATGTCCTCCAGGGCCTCCTCCACGGTGGAGAAGCCGACCTCCGTGTGCGAGCTCCTCATCGGCTCACCAGCTTCTCGACGTACTTCGCCACGACATCCACCTCCAGGTTGACGAGCGTCCCCGGGCCTGCGGCACCGAGGGTGGTGCGCTCGAGCGTCTCGGGGATGAGCGAGACCGCGAACGAGGTCTCGTCGATCTCCGAGACCGTGAGCGAGACGCCGCTCACGCAGATCGATCCCTTCTCCACGACGTACCGCAGCAGCTCGGGGGGCGCGGCGATCGTCACGACTCGGGCGAAGCCCTCCTCGCGGACGCTGCGCACCTCGCCGAGCCCGTCGACGTGGCCCTGCACGATGTGACCGCCGAGCCGGGCGTCGGCGCGCAGCGCGAGCTCGAGGTTGACCCGGTCGCCGACCGCGAGCCGCCGCAGCGCCGTGCGTCGCAGGGTCTCCTGCATCGCCTCGGCGACGAACGTCTCCCCGTCGATCTCCGTCGCGGTGAGGCAGCAGCCGCCGACCGCGATCGAGTCGCCGGGCGCGAGCTCTCCGGCCAGGCGCGTGCGCACCGTGAGCCGCGCGCCCTCCCCCGTCTCCTGGAGACCCTCGACGGTCCCGAGGTCCTCGACGAGACCCGTGAACATCACCACTCCCTCAGGCGGGCGCTGAGCAGGACGTCGCCCGCGATCATCTCGCACTCGAGCGTGAGCGCGCGTGTCGCGTCCGCGATGCGCTCGACGCCGCGCCCCTCGAGCGGATCCCGGGCGGCGCGGCCGCCGACGAGGATCGGCGCGATGAACAGGCGGACCTCGTCGATCTCCCCGGCGTCGAGGAAGGCGCCGGCGAGACGCGGGCCTCCCTCGAGGAGGATCGACGTGACGGGCGGGTCGCAGGCGTCGCCGCCGAGCTGATCGAGGGCGGACCGCACGCGGGCGGGCTCGTTCTCGCCCGTCGCGACGATGACGTCGACGCCCGCGGCCTCGAGCGCCGCGGTCGCGCTCTGACGGGCGGCGCGCGAGACGACGACCGTCAGCGGCGGGTCCGGAGCGGCGAGGACGAGCGCCGAGTCGAGAGGCAGCTGGGCGGTCGAGTCGAACACGACCCGCCGCGGCTGGCGGAGCTCGCGGTCGGGGAGGCGCGCGGTGAGACGCGGGTCGTCGGCGAGCGCGGTCCCGATGCCGACGGCGACGGCGCCGACCGTCGAGCGCCAGAGGTGGCCGCGCTCGCGGCTCGCCGACGAGCTGATCCACTTGGAGTCACCGGCGCTCGTCGCGACCTTGCCGTCGAGGCTGATCGCCGACTTGAAGAGCACCCAGGGACGGCCGGTGCGCGAGTGCTTGCGGAACGCCTGGTTCTGCAGCCGGGCGCGCGCCGCGAGCTCGCCGCTCGCGACGTCGACCTCGACGCCCTCGTCTCGGAGGATGCCCAGCCCGCGTCCGGCGGCCTTGCTGCTCGGGTCGTCGGCGGCGACGACGACGCGCCCGATCCCGGCCTCGAGGATGGCCTCGGTGCACGGCGGGGTCTTCCCCTCGTGGCAGCACGGCTCGAGCGAGACGTACATCGTCGCGCCGCGGAGGTCGGCGCCGTCGCAGGCCGCGATCGCGGCGCGCTCGGCGTGCGGGCCGCCGTACTCCGCGTGGAAGCCCTCTCCGACGACCTCCCCGTCCTTCACGACGACGGCGCCGACGACCGGGTTGGGATGCACGTGACCGACGCCGAGCTCAGCGAGCTCGATCGCGCGGGCGAGGTGGACGTGATCGGTCTCGGTGCGCTGCATCCTGGCGTCACTCAGGATACGGACCCCGCCCAGCCCCGGGCTTCCGCTCGCGTGCGCGGCGGGCCGAGCTACTCGTCGAACGCGCAGCGCCCGCCGGTGAGCCGGTAGACCCGCATGAGCGGACCCGGCCGGTGGTAGTTGAGCGGGTAGAAGTTGAACGACCAGTCGAAGTTGAAGCGGACCGGGTCGGCGCCGTCGCGGTAGGGCGAGTCCTCGCGCACGAGCTCGGATCGCTCCTCGAGCTCGCGGTAGTACGCGATCGCCTGCGGCACCGTCTCGGGCTCCGCCTCGGCGCGTCCCCGCTGCGTCGAGCCGCTGACGACGTAGCAGTACCCGTCGGACTCGTAGCGGTCGACGAGCGCGGGGTAGAGCGTGCGCTCGTAGTCCTCGATGTTCACGATCCGGCCCGGGCCGGCGAGGTACACGCCGTCGTTCGTGATGTTCGAGCGGCTCGTCGGGAACTTGATCCACCGGTTCCCGTTCCCGGTCGCGCGCGACGGCCGGCCGATGTCCTGCGCCCACATGTCGGGCGCGATGGGCTCGACGACGATCTTCGAGCGCTCCGGGATGTTCTCGACCATCCAGGCGCGGGTGAGGTTGCGGGTGTCGTCGCGCGAGAGGACGAGACCCGAGTGGAGGCTCGCGACGAGGCCCTGCCCGCAGAGCGCGACGACCCCGAGGCTCATGAGGGCGGGCCGCCACGTCGGCCCGGTGCGGCGCGCGGCGCGATCGACGAGCCAGACGATGACGAACGCGGCGAGGAGGCAGACGAGCGGGAAGATCGGGAGCAGCCAGCGGCCGAAGAAGCGCTCCTGCGAGCCCATGAAGAGGAGGAAGATCAGCGGCGCAGGGACGAGGAGCGCGAAGCGGCGGACGTCGTCGCGGAAGAGGACGACGGAGCCGACCGCGGCGGCGATCGCCGGGACCCAGCCGAGTCCCCACGTGAAGGCCCAGAGGTAGTACTCGTGCCCGCTGTCGTGGGTGAGCCCGAGCTTGCCGAACGCGTCCCCGGAGACCGACGTCTGGTGCTCGAGGCCGTCCCGGAACTCGTCGAAGGAGAGCAGCGCGTAGGGGTTGGCCGCGACGAAGGCCACGAGCGACGCCACGCCGGAGAGGACGAGCAGCCGCAGGTGCCGCTGCGCGTCCCCGGTGTCGCGCATCTGGATCGCCGCGGCGACGACGAGCGGCACGATGACGATGCCGCCGGTGTACTTCGTCGCGCAGGCGAGGCCGAGGCCGAGGCCCGCGACGACGTAGTCGCGCGTCCGCCCCTCGGTGAGGACGCCGACGATGCCCCAGAGGGCGAGGCAGATCGGCGCGAGCGTCGGGACGTCGTTGAGCGCGAGGTGCGAGTAGAACACCGGGAGGAACGCGACCGCGAGGATCCCGGCCGCGAGCAGGCCGACCCGGCGGTCGAAGAGGCGCTTGCCGGTGAGGTAGAGCAGCCAGACCGCGATCGTGCCGACGGCCGCCGCGGTGACGCGCGCGACGACCCACACCTCGGTCGGATCCGACGCGAACGCCTCGCTCACCCCTTCGCGCCCGCCGAACCACACGGCGAAGACGATGTGCAGGAGGTACGTGTAGGCGGGCGGGTTGACGAAGTAGTGCGGGTTCCACCCGTGCCCGAAGAGGCCGATCGCCTTCGGGACGAAGTGCGCGTTCTCGTCGGCGTTGAACGCGTAGGGCATCCCGTGGTCGACGCCCCAGACCCGCAGCAGGAACGTGCCGACGAGGAGCGCGGCGACGGCGACCGTCCAGCCGCTCAGTCGCGAGGCGCGAGCGGCGACGCGCGCGGCGAGGCCGCGAGGACCGCCGCCGTGCGGCGGGGGGCGCTCACCGGCGCCGACGGCGTCGCCGCGCTCCCGTCGTGACACGTCAACAGCGGACATGGGCCCCGTACTGGTCGTTGGCCGCAGCGAACGTGTACCCGGGCAGCGGGAGCGAGTCGGTGGCCTCGTCCGAGCGCTCGACGAGGGCCTGGCGCACCATCACGGTCCGGTTCGCGCCGTAGAGGGCGACCCCTCCCTCGCTGACGCGCCCGGTGTTGTCGGGGTCGCTGCGCGCGATGACGCGCTCCTCGGGCAGGTCGAGGATCCACCGGACGTCCGGGATGAGCTTGTGGTTCGGGACGGAGACGACCCCGCCGCAGGCGACCCCGCGCTGCACCGCGGGGTCGTGGAGGAGGTCGGCGAGACCCGCCCGAGCGTCGCCGCGCCACGTCAGCTCGTTGTCGAAGACGTGGAGGTTGACCCTCGTCGCGGTGTAGACGACCCCTCCGACGACGACGAGGATCGACAGCCCCATCCACGCACGCCGCGCGAGCGTCCCCTCCTTGAGCATCGTGAACCCGCCGAGGGCGACCGCGGCGAAGACCATCACCATGAGCGAGGGGACGAGCAGGTAGCGCTGGATGACGGAGAGCCCGGCGAGGCCGACGGCGGCGAACGTCGCGAGGCCGGCGACGAAGAGGGCGAGCGGCACGAGGATCCTGCGCGGAGCCATCCAGGCGCCGAGGACGAGCCCGATCATGCCGGCGACGACGACCGGGGCCTTGTCGAGCCGGACGAGGAAGTCGACGGTCGCCTCGGGGACCGCGCTGAGACCGGAGGCGCGCCCGAGCTCCTCCGCGAGGCCGCTCGTGTGCGTGTGCGAGAAGAGCGGGTCGCCGGTGACGATGAAGTCGGTGAGCGACCAGATGACGGGCGCCGCCGCCGTGTACGCGGCGTAGCGGACGCGAGTCGGCCAGTCGGCGGGCCACGCGCACCAGAGGAAGTACAGGCCGATGAGGAGCCACGCCTCCGGACGCAGGAGGCCGGCGAGAAGGAGGAGGACGAAGACCGGCGTCCCGCGGCGGGGCTTCTCGTACTCCAGCGCGGCGGCCCACACGACGAGCGCGAGGAAGGGGACGTCGAGGTAGCCGCGCGCCGCGAGGAACGGGAAGTCGAAGCGCGTGCACACGAGGCCCGCCGCGATGAGGCCGACGAGCGGGGTGAAGGCCCGGGAGGCGAGCCGGTACATGCCCGCGGCGAGGACGATGAAGCTGACGAGCGTCGCGGCGAGCATCACCCGGTCGGCCCCCTCGCCGAGCGGGACGAGCGCCGCGCCGAACACGATGGTGAGCGGATGCTGCGTCGGCGCCCGGTACGCGTCGAAGCTGAGGTTCTCGCCCGAGAGCAGCTCGCGGCCCCACACGAGGCCGTAGACCGAGTCGTAGTTCGGGTAGGTCGGGTAGTAGAAGAACCCGAAGACCGTGGCCGCGCAGAGGACGACGAGCCCGAGCAGGGGCCATGGCACGGCGCGAAGCCGCGCGAACGGATCGTGTCGGGTCGCCTGGCCTGGCCGGGACCCCGTGAGCGTCGCGCTCTCCATGGTGGTCGAGATCGAGCATCCGGGACCGGCGTGGCGCGGGCGCCCGTCCTCTGGGATACTCCGTCGGCGAGTGTACGGCACGTCGCCCCCGTCTCCGCCGTCACCCCCGCTCGCGCCGCACCCTTCGTCCGCGACCCGGCGCATCCGCGTGATCACATGAAGCTCATCATCCAGATCCCGTGCTGGAACGAGGAGGAGCAGCTCCCCGCGACCCTCGCCGACCTCCCGAAGGAGGTCGACGGCTTCGAGACGGTGGAGTGGCTCGTCATCGATGACGGCTCGACAGACCGCACGATCGAGGTGGCCCGTGAGAACGGCGTCCACCACATCGTCCGGCTCACGAACAACAAGGGCCTCGCTGCCGGCTTCCAGGCCGGGCTCGACGCCTGCCTCAAGCTCGGCGCCGACGTCATCGTCAACACCGACGCCGACAACCAGTACTCCGCCGACGACATCCCGAAGCTCGTCGAGCCGATCCTCGCCGGGCGCGCGGACATGGTCGTCGGCGACCGCGAGACCGACAGCATCGAGCACTTCTCGCCGCTGAAGAAGCGGCTGCAGACGCTCGGCTCGTGGGTCGTCCGCCAGGCGTCGGAGACGACGGTGCCGGACACGACCTCCGGCTTCCGCGCCTACAACCGCGAGGCGGCGATCCAGATGGCGGTCGTCTCGAAGTACACGTACACGCTCGAGACGATCATCCAGGCGGGCAAGCTCCTCGTCGCCACCGATCACGTGTCGATCGGGACGAACCCGAAGACGCGCGAGTCGCGGCTCTTCCCGTCGATGGGCTCCTACGTCCGCCGCAACGCGGTGGCGATCTCGCGGATCTACGCGCAGTACGAGCCCCTCAAGGTCTTCCTCCGTCTCGCCCTCGTCGCGGCCCTGCTCGCGTTGATCCCGTGGGTCCGCTTCCTCGTCGCCTACATCGACGGCGACGGCGCGGGCCACGTCCAGTCCCTCATCTTCGGTGCGGTGCTCTTCAACGCGGCGGTCGTCCTCGCCGCGCTCGGCATCCTCGGAGACCTCCTCTACGCCCAGCGGATCATGTCCCAGCGCATCTTCGAGAGAGTGCGGCGCATCGAGCTCCAGCTCGACGTCCCGCCGAGCCACTACGAGCCCGGGGCGAAGCCGACCGGCCAGCCGCCGACGACCGGCGCGCACGCCGGCGCGCAGCGCACCGAGGACCGACCGGCGGTGAAGCTGTGAGCGGCCCGGCGACCACCCAGGACGCCGAGGGCGTCGTCACCGGCAACACGTACGACAAGTACGGGTCGTCGAACCCGCTCGTGAAGCGCCTGATGGCGAACTTCGAGGGCACCCTCGACGAGCTCTTCACGGCTGCCGACCCGCAGTCCATCCTCGACGTCGGCTGCGGCGAGGGCGTCCTCGTGTACAAGTGGGCGCAGCAGCTCGGCGACAAGCGCGTCGTCGGCATCGACCTCGAGGAGGACTCGATCCAGGCCGGCTGGGCGGAGCGGCAGGCGCCCAACCTCGACTACCGGATCATGAAGGCGGAGAACCTCCCCTTCGCGGAGTCGGAGTTCGACATGGCGACGGCGATCGAGGTCCTCGAGCACGTGCCGGACCCCGAGCACACCGTCGCGGAGATGGCGCGGGTCGCGCAGCGCTGGCTGCTCGTGAGCGTGCCCCGGGAGCCGCTCTGGCGCGGGCTCAACATGGCGCGCGGCGCCTACCTCAAGGACCTCGGGAACACCCCCGGTCACCTCAACCACTGGTCGAAGCGGTCGTTCGTGAAGCTCCTCTCGCGTCACGGCGAGGTCGTCCAGGCGCGGTCGCCGTTCCCGTGGACGATGCTCCTCGTCCGTCTCACGAAGTAGAAGAGGGGACATGGCGGAGGCGCAGGGGGCGCGGGCCCGCGAGCCCGGCGACGACGCGTACGCGCGCGGCGCGCGGATCCTCTCCATCGGCATCGCGTCGACGGGCGTCTTCTCGTTCGCGTACTTCTCGGTCGCCAGTCACGTCCTCGATGCCGGCGACTACGGCGCGGTCGCGTTCCTGTGGTCGGTGCTGTTCGTCGTCATGTCGGTCATCTACCGGCCGGTCGAGCAGCTCCTCTCGCGGACGATCGCCGCGCGTCGGGCGCTCGGCGAGGAGGGCGAGCACCCGCTCCGCGTCCCGCTGACGCTGCAGGCCGGGTTCGCCCTCCTCTTCCTCGCGGTCGCGTTCGCCGCACGCGGCCCGCTCGACGACCGGCTGCAGTCCGACGCCCTCTTCTGGATCTTCGTCGGCGCCGCGGTGGCCTACGCCGCGAGCTACTTCGCTCGCGGCTACTTCGCCGGTCACCAGTGGTTCGCGCTCTACGGCGGCCTCGTCCTCTTCGAGTCCATCGCGCGGTTCGCGTTCCCGGTCGCCGTCGCGGTCGGGATCGCGAGCGGTCAGACGGCGGTCGCGCTCGGCATCCTCGCCGCGCCGCTCGCGTCGCTGCTGGTCGTGCCCGCGGCGCTCACCGCGCACCGTCGCCGGAAGCGCGAGCGCGCCGCGGTCGTGGAGGACCCGGCGCCCGAGGGCGCGACCGTCGCCCCCGCGGCGGGCCGCGAGGACGGCTCGCTGCGATCGGGCGCCGACTTCGCAGCGTCGGTCGCGATGGTCCAGCTCGCCGAGCAGACGCTGCTCAACGCGGCGGTCCTCACGGTCGCGGCGTCGGCCGGGAACGTCCTCGCCGGCGTCGTCTTCAACGCGTTCATGATCACGCGCGCGCCGCTCCAGCTCTTCCAGTCGATCCAGACCTCGCTCCTCCCCCACCTCGCCGGCCTCGAGGCCACGGAGGGCACGGAGGCCTTCGCTCGCGCGATCCGCATCACCGTCCTCGCGATCGCCGGCTTCGCGGCCGCGGTGACGCTCGGCCTCCTGGTCCTCGGCCCGTGGGTGATGGACCTCCTCTTCGACGACCCGTTCGAGTACGGCCGCTGGGGCCTGGCGGCGATCGGCCTCGGGATGGGGCTCCACCTCGTCGCGGGGACGCTCAACCAGGCGGCGCTGGCCCGGGGCCAGGCGCGCCTCGCGGCCGGCGCGTGGCTGCTCGCCGCAGCGGCCTTCGTCGCCTGGATGGTCGTCGGCGTCGTCGACGACGAGCTCGTGCGCGCCGAGACGGGATACGCGCTCGCGACCGGCGCGCTCTGCGCGGCGCTCGTGGTGGTCTACCGCCGCGGCGCCCCGGCGCGCACGCCGGCGTCCTGAGCGCCACGCGACGACCTCGAACGTCGATCTGCACCCCACGGGAGGGGTGCAGATCGACGTTCGTCGTCGCCCGCCAGGATCACGTGGGGATGCGGCCCGCGTCGGCGTAGACGTTCACCCGGTCGCCGCGGGCGAACGCCGCCACCGTGAGGCCGCGATCCCGCGCGAGCTCGATCGCGAGCGAGGTCGGCGCGCCGACGCCGACGAGGACGGGCGCGCCCGCCACGACCGCCTTCTGGACGAGCTCGAAGGAGATCCGCCCGCTCACGCACAGGAGCTGATCGCCGAGCGGGAGGAGCCCGTCGAGGAGCGCGCGGCCGACCACCTTGTCCATCGCGTTGTGACGGCCGACGTCCTCGCGCAGGAGCAGGAGCTCGCCCGCCGGGGTGAAGAGCCCCGTGGCGTGCATCCCGCCCGTGCGCTCGAACCCCGGCTGGCGCAGGCGGCCGGGGAGTGCGGCGAGGAGCGCGCGATCGACCGACGGGGTGCCGGCCGGGAGGGCGGGGGCATGCACCGCGACCTCCTCGAGCGCGCCCTTGCCGCACACGCCGCACGACGAGGACGTGTAGAAGCGGCGGCTTCCCGGGTCGCGGAGGAGCGGACCGGCGACCTCGACGACGTTCGCCGCGAGATCCGGGGTCGGTCCGGCCGCGCGCGGCCCGTCGATGAGACCCTCGCCGGCGAGGAAGCCGAGCGCGAGCTCCTCGTCGTGACCGGGGGTGCGCATGGTCACCGAGAGCGGCTCGCCGTCGACGCGGATCTCGAGCGGCTCCTCGACGGCGACGTCGTCGTCCGCGCCGTCGACGTCGACTCGGGCGACGCTGTGCGCGGCCGGCTCGCGCGGGACGGCGTCGCCCGTGGTCACGCCGTCGCGCCGACCGCGGGCGTCCGCGACGGCTCCTCGCTGAACGGTCGCACCGCGACCGCGACGACCTTGTACTCCGGGCACGAGGTGTTGACGTCGGCCGACGCCCCGACGAGCAGGTTGGTGCGGATCTCGGGGAAGTGGAACGCCGTGAAGACGCTGCCGGGCTCGATGCGGTCCGTCACCTTCGCGTCGAGCTCGATGCGCCCGACGCGCGAGCGGACCTCGACGCGCTGCCCGTCGCGGACGCCGAGCGCGGCCGCGTCCTCGGGGTGGATCTCGAGCCAGTCACCGGCGAGCAGCTCGATGTTGCCCGTGCGGCGGGTCATCGTGCCCGCGTTGTAGTGCTGGAGGCGGCGGCCGGTGATGAGCGTGAGCGGATGGTCGGCGTCCGGTGCGTCGCCCGGCTCGCGGAAGGGGAGCGCGGCGAGCCGCGCGCGGCCGCCCGGCAGCGCGAACTCCCGCTCGTAGAGCCGCGGGCTGTCGGTCCCGTCGGGCGCGACGGGCCACTGCAGCCCGCGGCGTCCGAGACGCTCGTAGGTCACCCCGGCGAACGACGGCGTGAGCGCCGCGATCTCCTCCATGACGTCCTCGGGCGACGCATACCCCATCTCGTGGCCGAGGGCTCGCGAGACCGTCGTGAGGATCTCGAGATCGGTCCGCGCGTCGCCGGGCGGATCGAGCGCCGCGTCGACGAGCTGCACGCGCCGCTCCGCGTTCGTGAACGTGCCGCGCTTCTCGAGGAACGACGAGGCCGGCAGCACGACGTCGGCGTACCGCGTCGTCTCGGTCTCGAAGATGTCCTGGCAGACGAGGAAGTCGAGGGACTCGAGCGCGCCGACGACGTGATCGGTGTTCGGATCGGTCTGCGCGACGTCCTCGCCGAAGATGTACATCGCCCGCAGCTTCCCGGCGACCGCCGCGTCGAACATCTCGGGGATCTTCATGCCCTTCGCGCGCGACAGCGACACGCCCCACCTCTCCTCGAAGCCGCGCGCGACCTCGTCGTCGGCGACCGATCGGTAGTCCGAGTACGTGTCGGGGAGCGCCCCCATGTCCGACGAGCCCTGGACGTTGTTCTGCCCGCGCAGCGGCAGGAGCGCCGACCCCGGGCGGCCGATCTTCCCGGTGAGGAGCGCGAGGTCGCAGAGGAGCTGGACGACCTCGGACCCGTAGCGGTGCTCGGTGACGCCGAGACCCCACAGGACGCACGCCTCGCCCGCCTCCCCGTAGATGCGGGCGGCGGCCTCGAGGTCGGCCGCGGACACGCCGGCGATCCGCGACACCTCGCGCGGCGTGTGGCGCGCGAGGAGCTCCCGCAGCTCTCCCGCGCCGTCGGTGCGGAGGGCGAGGAAGTCCTCGTCGGCGAAGCCGTCGCGGTCGAGGACGTGGAGGAGGCCGAGGACGACCGCCGCGTTCGTGCCGGGCCTCGGCGCGAGATGGACCGCCGCGTGCGCGGCGAGCTCGATGCGGCGCGGGTCGATCGTCACGAGGCGCATGCCGCGCATCGCCGCCTGCGCGATCCGGGCGCCCACGACCGGATGGCCCTCGGTCGGGTTCGCGCCGATGACGATCGCGGCGTCGGCGTGGTCGATGTCGGCGAACGACCCCGTCGCACCCGAGTACCCGAGGGCGGTCCGCATCGCGAACGACGTCGGGGAGTGGCAGACCCGGGAGCAGTTGTCGATGTTGTTCGTGCCGATCGCGGCGCGCATGAGGCGCTGCATCGCCCAGCAGTCCTCGTTCGTCGCCCGCGACGACGCGAGGCCCGCGATCGCGTCCGGGCCGTGGTGCGTCGTGACGCGGCCGAGCTCACGGACGATCCGGTCGATCGCCTCGTCCCACGTCGCCTCGGCGAGCCGGCCCGCGTGGTCGCGGACGAGCGGCGTCGTGAGCCGCTCTCGGTGACGGGAGAACCGGTGCGCGAACCGGCCCTTGAGGCAGGTGTGACCGCGGTTCGCCGGCCCGTCGGCGGCCGGGGCGATCGAGGCGATCGCGTCGCCGGAGACGCGCGCCTCGAGCCGGCAGCCGACGCCGCAGTAGCCGCAGGTGGTCGTCGTCGTGCGGTCGAAGCGCGTGTCGGTCGTCGTCATCGGGGTCCTCCGTTCGCGGCGGCGAGGTCGAGGAGCGAGAGCTCGGTGATCGCGTCCGTCGGGCAGGTGTCGGCGCACGCGCCGCAGGAGACGCACGCCGACGCGCGGAAGCCCTCGTCGATCCCCGCGGCGACGTTCGCGTGGAAGCCGCGACCGGTCGCGGTCAGGGCGAACGTCCCCTGGACCTCGTCGCAGGCGCGCACGCAGCGGCCGCACGAGATGCACAGCTCGTGGCGGAGCGCGAGGTACGGATGGTCGGCGTCGTGGCGCGGGGCGTGGACGGCGCCCGTCCAGCGCAGCTCGCCGACGTCGAGGTCGCGCGCGACCGCGGCGAGCTCGGTGTGCGGCGCGGGCGGCTCGGGCAGCTCGGAGAGGACGAGCTCGACGACGGCGCCGGCGACCCGGCGCGCGGTCGCCTCGCGCGTGTCGACGACCATGCCGTCGCGCGCCGGGGTGGTGCAGGACGCGACGGGGCCCGGCGCGCCGTCCACGCCGACGAGGCAGACGCGGCAGGCCCCGAACGGCGCGAGGCGCTCGTCGAAGCAGAGCGTCGGGACGTCGCGGCCGGCGAGGCGCGCCGCCTCGAGGACCGTCGTGCCCTCGGCGACGTCGATCGCCGCCCCGTCGATCGTGAGCCGCACGCTCACGCGAGCCCCAGCTCGTCGGGGAAGTGGCGCACCAGGCTGCGGATCGGCGCGGGCATCCCGCCGCCGTGCGCGCACAGGCTCCCGAGCTCGAGGGCCTCGAGGAGCGCCTCGAGACGCCCGCGATCGACGGGCGCCTCGGCGGCGACCATCTCGTGGGCGCGGGTGAGGCCGACGCGGCAGGGGAAGCACTTGCCGCAGCTCTCGTGGGCGCCGAAGCGCAGGAGGTGCCGGGCGACGTCACGCATGTCCGTCGTGTCGTCGAACGCGAGGATCGAGCCGTGGCCGACCATGCAGCCGACCTCGGCGAGCGGCGCGAGGTCGAACGGCGTGTCGAGGAGCGAGGCCGGGAGGATCCCCCCGAGCGGGCCGCCGATCTGGACGGCCTTGATCGCGCGGCCGTCGCGCAGGCCGCCCGCGACGTCCTCGCACAGCGCGCGGACCGTGAGGCCGAACGGCACCTCGACGACACCGGGGCGCACGACGCGCTCGTTGAAGCAGACGAGCTTCGACCCGGCGGTCTCCGAGGCGGGGCTGAGCGCCCGGTACGCCTCGGCGCCGCAGGCCGCGATGACCGGCACGCTGCAGAGCGTCTCGACGTTGTTGACGACCGTCGGCAGGCCGTGGAGGCCCTCCTGCGCGGGGAAGGGCGGGCGTGCCGAGACGGTTCCGCGCAGCCCGTGGAGGCAGGCGAGCAGCGCGGTCTCCTCCCCCACGACGTAGGAGCCGGCGCCGAGCACCACCGACACGTCGAAGGAGAAGCCCGTCCCGAGGACGTCCTCGCCGAGCAGCCCGTGTTCCCGGGCGCGACCCGCCGCGGCGTCCAGCGCGGGCTTCGACGCCGGGTACTCGGAGCGCACGAGGACGTACCCGTGCGTCGCGCCGACGGCGTAGGCGGCGAGGGCCATGCCCTCGAGGAGCAGCTCCGGGTTGCGCTCCATCAGGTGCTTGTCGATGTAGGAGCCGGGGTCGCCCTCGTCGCCGTTGACGACGATCGCCTTCGGCGCGCCGGGGGCGTCGCGGGCGAACCGCCACTTCGTCCCGGTCGGGAACGCCGCTCCGCCGCGTCCGGTGAGCCCGGAGGCCTCGACCTCGTCGAGGAGCGTGTCGGGCGTGTGGACCTCGAGCGCGCGGCGCAGCCCCGACCAGTCCCCGCGGCGCGTGAGCACCGGGCGCGCGAGCAGGCTGCGGGCCTCGGGCTCCGCGGCGGGGCGCGCCTCGCCGGCGACGACGCGCTCGACCACCCCCGGGCCGGCGTCGACGACGTCGCCGTCGCGGACCGCCGGCGCGCTGTGGCACAGGCCGAGGCAGACCGTCTCCGCGAGCGAGACGGCGCCGTCCGCCGACCGCTCGCCGAGGCCGACGCCGAGCCCCGCGGAGAGGGCGTCGAGATGGGCGCCGCCGGTCGCGGCGTGGCACGCCGTGCCGGTGCAGACGCGGACGTGGCGGGCGCCTCGCGGGGCGAGGAGGTCGTCGTAGAAGGTCGCGACGCCGTGGACAGTCGCCTCGGGGAGGCCGGACTCGGCGGCGACCGCGCGGACGTCGTCGGAGGTCAGTGCACCGCTCGTCTCGACGCGCGCGGCGAGACGCTCGACCGTCGTCGGCTCGGCAGGGTCCTGTTCGCGGCGCGCGAGCGCGACGAGGTTGCGCGACATCGCGCGAGCATCCTCCGGAGGGGCCCCCGACGCAACTCGCATCGCCGACCATACGATAGACGGCGTCTATCATGAGCGCCGCGGTGCTCGTCTCCCAGCTCACGTATCTCGCGGCGCTCGCGCGGGAGGAGCACTTCGGCCGCGCCGCGGACGCCTGCCACGTGACGCAGCCGACGCTGTCCGCGGGCATCCGGCGGCTCGAGGAGGATCTCGGCCTCCTGCTCGTCCGCCGCGGCCGGCGCTACGAGGGACTCACGCCCGAGGGCGAGCGGATGCTCGCGTGGGCGCACCGCATCCTCGCCGACGTCGACGGCCTGCGCCGCGACGTGGGCGCGCTCTCCGCAGGCCTCACCGGCCGGCTGCGCCTCGGCGCGATCCCGACGGCGCTGCCGATGACCTCCCAGCTCACCGCGCCGCTCCGCGCCCGTCACCCCCAGGTCGACTTCGCGATCACCCAGGCGACGTCGCGCGAGATCGAGGACGGCCTGCGGCGCTCGACCCTCGACGTGGGCGTCACCTACCTCGACAACGAGCCGCTGCGTGAGGTGAGGTCGCGGGCCCTCTACCGCGAGCGCTACGTCCTCCTCTCCCGGCCGGACGGGCCGCACGCGCGGGCCGACGCGGTCGCGTGGGCCGACCTCCGCGACACGCCGCTCTGCCTCCTCGACCCGACGATGCAGCACAGGCGCATCGTCGACGCCGCGTTCGGCGCGGCGGGCGTCGTCGCGCCGCGCCCGGTCCTCGAGACGAACTCGATCACCGCGCTCGTCGCCCACGTCCGCGACGGGATCGCCGACGGCGTCGTCGCGCACACCTGGCTGCGCCTCCTCGATCCCGGTGCCGACGTCGTCCCGATCCCGCTCGCGCGACCGGAGGTCGAGCGGTCGGTGGGAGTCGTCTGGCCCGACCGCGACCCGGAGCCGCTCCTCGCCCGCGCCTTCGTGGACGCAGCCACGGCCACCCCGAACGGGCCGAACCGGATTCCTGCGGTGCCATAGCACCGCAGGAATCCGGTTCGGCGCTGCGGGCTGGGCCGGCGCAAGCCGGCCCAGCCCGGCCCGCCCGGCTACTCGTGGGCGAGGGCTTCCAGGACGTCCAGCCGGCTCGCCCGCCGCGCCGGGATCGCCGCCGCGAGCATGCCGGCGACACCCGAGAGGACGAGGAGGACGACGAGCGACCCGACCGGGACGTGCAGCTCGATGTCCTCGATCGACGCGGTGAACACGAGCGAGATGACGACGCCGACCGCGAGCCCGAGCAGCCCGCCGATGACCGCGATGACGACCGACTCCTGGCGGATCATGGACCGCACCTGACGGCGCGACGTGCCGATCGCCCGGAGCATGCCGAGCTCGCGCGTGCGCTCCGTGATCGAGAGCGCGAGCGTGTTCACGATCCCGAAGAGCGAGACGATGACCGCGAGCGCGAGGAGCGCGTAGATGAGGCCGAGGACCTGGTCGATCTGCGCGGCCTGGTCGTCCTTGAACTCCTCGCCGGAGAGGACCTCGGTCTGCGGGAACGCCTCCGCGAGCGCGCCCTCGACGGCGCCGAGGACCGTCTCGACGTCCGCCCCGTCCTCGGCCGCGAGGAAGAGGTACGAGTCACGTGACGCGCCGATGTCCCGCCCGACGGTCTCGTTGGGGACGACGCGGTCGCCCATGAGCTCCGCCCTGTCCTCGTAGGTCCCCGCGACGCGCAGGTCGAGTCTGTCCCGCCGCGCCGTCCGCACCGTGAGGACGTCACCGGCCTCGAGGTCCTCGTCGTCCGCGTAGTCCTCCGAGATCGCGACCTCCCCGGGCTCGAGCGCCGCGACGACCTCATCGCCCTCGAAGACGTTGTAGACCCGGGTGAAGGTCTCCGGCTCGATCCCGGTCACCGGCTCGTCCTCGCCGTCGATGCGCACCTGCGCGAAGCGCAGGCCCGAGACGGTCGCGACGCCCTCGACCGCCGCGACACGCTCGCCCACCTGCGGGCTGAACGGCGAGAACCCATCGGTGTTCTGCACGACGGCGTCCCCCGCCAGCCCGCGGTCGATGTAGCCCGCGATCGTCTCCTTCGCGCTCGCCGCGAAGATCGACGCGAAGGCCACGAGCGCGACGCCGATCATGAGGGCGGCCGCCGTCGCCGCGGTCCGGCCGGGCTGGCGGACGGCGTTCTCGCGCGCGAGCCGTCCCGTGATCCCGCGCAGCGGCCGTCCGACGACCGCCGCGATCGGGCCGACGAGCTTGGGGCTCATCAGCCCCACGCCGATGAACGTCGCCGCCGCGCCGAACCCGGCCGTGCTGAGGGCGGTCGTCGTGTCCGAGATCGCGACGAGCGAGAGCACCAGCGCTGCGACGCCGGCGACCGTGAGGACCACCGCGAGCGGGAACGCGAACCGCGAGCTCCGGGTCTCGGGCAGCGGGACGCCTTCGCGCAGCGCGGCCACCGGCGGGACGCGCGTCGCCCGCAGGGCCGGTGCGAGGCTCGCGATGAGCGTGACCGCGACCCCGACGACGAGCGCGACGACGATCGTCCGCGTCTCGACGACGGTCCCCTGCGCGGGGAGGTCGAAGCCGATCGCGGAGAAGAGCGCCTCCAGCCCCTTCGCGACGATGACGCCGAGCCCGAGGCCCACCGCGCTCCCCGCCGCGCCCAGCACGAGGCCCTCGGCGAGGACCGAGCGCATCACCTGGCCGCGCGTCGCGCCGAGGGTGCGCAGGAGCGCGAACTCCCGCGCCCGCTGCGTCACGGTGATCGAGAACGTGTTGAAGATGATGAACGCGCCGACGAAGAGCGCGATCCCGGCGAAGGCGAGGAGCGCCGTCGTGAGGAAGCTGAACTCGCCCTGGATGTCCTCGGTCTGCTCGGTCGCCTCCTGCGCGCCCGTCCGGACGTCGAGCTCGTCGGGCAGCGCCGCGTCGACCGTCCGGCGCAGCTCCTCGGGGTCGACGCCCTCGGCGGCGGCGACGTCGATCTGGTCGAACTCGTCGACCTTCCCGACCATCCGCTGCGCCTCCGGCAGCGTCATCAGCGCCAGCGACGCCCCGCCGAAGCTCTCGGCGCCGGCGATCTGCACCTTGGCGACGACCTCGTAGGACTTCTTCGGCTCCCGCGCGACGATGTCGACCCGCTCGCCGACGTCGAAGCCCTCGCGGTCGGCCGTCGCCTTGTCGAGCGCGACCTCGTCCGGTCCGGCCGGCAGGCGCCCCTCGGCGACCTCGAAGACCTCGAAGCGCTCGAGCTGCGCGATCGAGCCGATGAAGGTCGGGGGGCCGTTCGACACCGGGTCGCCGTCGTCGTCGAGGATCTCGCCGTTCTGGTCGAAGACCGAGCCCGAGACGGCCGCGACCCCGTCGAGCCCCTCGATCGTGCGCGCGACGTCGTCCGGGATCGGGTCGACGCCCTCGAACTCGTCGGCGGTGAGGTCGTCCCCGCGCGTGACGACGACGTCGGTCTTCGCGAACGACGCCTCGAAGATGCGGTCGAAGGAGCGGTTGATGGTGTCGGTGAAGACGTACGTCCCCGCGATGAGCGTCACCCCGAGGGCGACGGCGAGCGCCGTGAGGACGAGCCTCGTCCGGCGGGCGAGGAGCCCGCGCAGAGCGACCTTGCGCATGGCGCCTAGGCTCCGACCGCCGCCGCGCGCTCGTCCGAGACGATCCGGCCGTCCTGCAGCGTGATGATGCGGTCGGCGATCTCCGCGGCGCTGCGCTCGTGCGTCACCATGACGATCGTCTGGCCGAAGTCGTCGACGCTGCGCCGCAGCAGGCCGAGGACCTCGCCGGACGTCGTCGAGTCGAGGTTGCCCGTCGGCTCGTCGGCGAAGACGACCTGCGGCTTCGAGGCGAGGGCGCGCGCGACGGCGACGCGCTGCTGCTGCCCGCCGGACAGCTCGGCGGGCCGGTGCGTGAGCCGGTCGCGCAGGCCGACGACGTCGATGAGCCGGTCGACCCACTCCTGATCGGGGTCCCGGCCGGCGATCGACAGGGGCAGGAGGATGTTCTCCTCCGCGTCGAGCACCGGCACGAGGTTGAACGACTGGAAGACGAAGCCGATCCTGTCCCGACGCAGCGTGGTGAGGTCGCCGTCGTCGAGGGTGGTGATGTCGACGTCGTCGATGAGCACGCGTCCGCTCGTCGGTCGGTCGAGCCCGGCGAGGATGTGCATGAGCGTCGACTTGCCGGACCCCGAGGGACCCATGATCGCGGTGAACTCGCCCGCCGGGAACGACGTGGTGACGCCGGTGAGAGCGTGGACGGTCGCCTCGCCGGTGCCGAAGGTGCGGGTGACGTCCTCGGCGCGGACGAGCGTGGTCGACCCGGCGCCGAGGGGGGACGCGCCGGGGGCGGTGTCGTGGGACATGGCGCGCAGACTGCCACACGGCCCCCGCCTGGTCGATCGGGGTTCCTCCCTAGGTGCCCGCGGGGCGGCGTCGCGTCAGCCGCCCGCGGCGGCGAGGATCTCCGCGTAGGCGGCCGCGGGGTCCGAGGCGCCGAAGACGGCGGAGCCCGCGACGAGATGCGTGGCTCCCGCCTCGACGCACGCCGACGCGGTCCGCGCGTCGACGCCGCCGTCGACCTCGATCGGCACGTCGCCCCCGAGCACCGCGCGCAGGCGGCGGATCTTGTCCGGCGAGCTGTCGATGAACGGCTGGCCGCCCCACCCCGGGTTCACGGTCATGCAGAGCGCGAGATCGACCTCGAGGTCCTCGTAGGCGGCGAGCGGCGTGCCGGGGTTGACGGCGAGCCCCGCCTTCACGCCGTGCTCGCGGATGCGCTGGGCCACCCGGTGCGCGTGCGCGGTCGCCTCGGCGTGGAAGCTGATGACGTCGGCGCCGGCCTCGGCGAAGAGGTCGACCTGCCGCTCGGGCCGCTCGATCATGAGGTGGCAGTCGAGGACGATCCGATCGCCGAACATGCCTCGCAGCGCCTGGACGACGATCGGCCCCATCGTGATCGGCGGGACGAACGCGCCGTCCATGACGTCGACGTGGATCCAGGTGGCGCCCGCGTCCACCAGCATGCCGACCTGCTCGCCCAGGCGGGCGAAGTCGGCGGAGAGGATCGACGGGGCGATGATCGGGGCTGACACGGCGCGCGACGCTACACCTCGACGAGCAGCGATGCGCCGCAGTGCCCGCACTCGGGCGCCGAGGTGCGCGTCATCCGCGCGAACGTCGAGTGCTCCCCGCACTCCGGGCACGCCGACCGCAGCTCGAACCGGTGGAAGCAGCTCACGCAGCGGAACCGGCCCGTGAGCTGGGTCTGCCGCAGCCACGGCTCCCCGCAGTGCGGGCACGTCGGTCCCGCTTTCCAGACGGACTCGCCCACGTCCCCGATCCTACGCATCCGCGCCGACGTCGGGCGCACGTCGCTCGCGCGCGATGTAGAAGCCGTCGGTCCCGTCGCGGTGAGGGAGGGTCCGCAGCCGCTCGTCACCGGCGACCCGCTCCTCGGCGGCCGAGATCGTGCACGTCGAGAAGACGAGCGTCCCGCCCGGCGCGAGCGCCGCGCGCGCGGCGGCGACGATGCGGTCCTGGAGGGCGACGAGCCGCTCGATGCCCTCCTCCGACGCGCGCCACCGCAGGTCGGGGTGCGTCCGCAGCGTCCCGAGCCCGCTGCACGGCGGGTCCACGAGCACGCGGTCGAACGGGACGGACGTCGTGAACTCGGCGGCGTCGCCCTCGACGACGGTGACCGAGCTCGCGCCCATCCGCGCGCACGTCCGCCGGAGCGCCTCGGCGCGACCGGGATGCCGCTCGACGGCGACGATCTCCCCGCGGTCCCCCATGAGCGCGGCGAGGTGCGTCGTCTTCCCGCCGGGGGCGGCGCAGAGGTCGAGCACCCTCTCCCCCGGCTGCGGGTCGAGGAACGGCGCGACGAGCTGCGAGGCACGCGACTGCGGCGTCACCGCGCCGTCGCGGAAGAGCGCGGAGCCCGCCACGTCGAACGGGCCGTCGACGACGAGCGCGTCGTCGACGCGCCGCCCCGCCGGCAGGTCCTCCGTCGCCGGCGGGCGCAGCGTGTTGACGCGCAGGACGAGCTCGGCCGGCTCGTTGTCCGCGGCGAGGAGCGCCCGCGTCTCCTCGGGCCCCAGCTCCTCCCACCACCGGCGGACGAGCCAGAGCGGGTGGCTGTGGCGCACCGCCGCGCCCTCGGGCGTGTCGTCGGAGGGCAGCTCCGCCCCCTCTCGCTGGACGCGCCGCAGGATCGCGTTGACGACCCGGTGGCCGCGGCTCGGCTTCGCGAGCTCGACGCTCTCCGAGATCGCCGCGTGGGGGGCGATGCCGTCGAGGAAGAGCAGCTGCTCCAGACCGAGCCAGAGGGCGGCGCGGACGCGCGGCTCGAGGTCGCCACGGGCGTGGCGGGCGACGAGGTGGTCGAGCGTCCCCTTCCGCTGGACCACGCCGAACGCGAGCCGCTTGCAGAGGGCGCGGTCGCGCGGATCGTCGAGCCGCTCGAGCTCGGCGCGCAGGGCGCGGTCCGCGTAGGCGCCCTCCTCGAAGACGCGCAGGACGACGCGATGCGCGGCGACGCGCGCGGGCGACACCGCCGGACGCGGCTCAGCCCCGACGGCCACGGAGGTAGTCCGCGTAGGGCATCGGGCGGCCACCCGGCGGCTGCACCTCGAGGAGCTCGAGCTCGCCGTCGGGCGTCGCGCGGGCTGCGCGGACCCCGAGGAAGGAGCCGTCGTCCAGCGCGAGGCGCGCGCCGATGTGCGGGTGGAGCGCCCGGACGACGCGCTCCTGCTCGATCGCGGGCGCCGAGGGGTCGAGGGTCCGGTCCGCGGCCGTGATCTTCTCCGCGTACGTCACGCCCTCCTCGGGCTGCTCGTCGAAGGCGGGACGCTCGTCGAGGACGCGGAGGAGGAGCTCCGCGCCGAGGCGCTCGAGCCGCGGCGCGAGGCTCCCGTACGTGTCGTCGGGCGCGATCGCCTCGGTGCCGACGAGCGCGACCGGGCCGCTGTCGAGGCCGGCCGTGAGCCGCATGATCGACACGCCCGTCACCCTGTCGCCGGCCATGATGGCCCGCTCGATCGGGGCTGCTCCGCGCCAGCGCGGCAGCAGGGACGGGTGGACGTTGATGATCTCGTGCTCGGAGAGGAGCGGCTCGCGGATGAGCGCCCCGTAGGCGCAGACGACGAGCGCGTCGGCCCGCGCGGCGGCGATGCGCTCCCGCGACTCCTCCGCGCCGACGTCCTCCGGCTGGGCGAGGTCGAGGCCGAGCTCGCGGGCGGCGTCGGCGACCGGCGGGCTCTGGAGCGTGCGGCCGCGTCCCTTCGGCCGGTCGGGCCGCGTGACGACGAGCGCCGGGGCGTGCGGCGAGGCGGCGAGGCGGCGGAGGATCGACTCCGCGAACTCCGACGTCCCGAGGTAGACCGTCCTCACGGCCGGCGACTCACCCGAGATCCGGGCCGCGGACGCCGGACTCCTGCGCCTCGCGCATCGCGCGCATCGCCTCCTTGCGCTGCTGCCGGGTCGTGCGGTCGAGGATGAGGACGCCGTCGAGATGGTCCATCTCGTGCTGGATGACCCGCGCCTCGAGGCCCGTGGCCTCGATGCGGATCTCCTCGCCCCACTCGTCGAGCGCGCGCACGCGGACGTGGATCGGCCGCTCGACGTCGACGTGGACGCCCGGAAGGCTGAGGCAGCCCTCCTCGAAGATCTCCGACTCCTTGCTCTTCCACTCGAGCTCGGGATTGACGAGCGCGGCGAGCGGGGCCTCGCTCGTGAGGCGGTACACGAGGAGGCGGGTCGGGACCCCGAGCTGCGGAGCGGCGAGGCCGATGCCGAGGGAGTCGTCCATGAGCGAGCCCATGCGCTGCACCTCGAGACGGAGGTCGTCGTCGAAGTCCTCGATCGGGCGGGCCCGCGTCTTGAGGACGGGGTCGCCGAACTGGCGCACGAGCTTGAGCGCTTCGCGGCGGCGGGCGATCACCTCCGGCGGGAGGCGCGGAGGCTCGTCCTCCGGGACGGCGACCTCTGCGGTCGCGGTGTCGTCGGTGACGTCGGACATCTCCCCACAGGGTAGCCGGGGGCGTGCCGGAGCCGGAGACGGGGTACGTGAGCGACATGCAACTCTGGGACCTCTCCACTGTCGACGTCGAACCGCGCAAGCCGGTCGTGATGCACTCCGACGAGGGCGCCGCGCGGCTCGTCGCGATCAACCTCGAGGCCGGTGACGCGCTCGACGAGCACCAGGTGCACGAGCACGCCTGGCTCCTCGTCCACGAGGGCGAGGTCGAGGTGGCCGTCGACGGCGCCCCCCGGACGGTCGGCCCGGGGAGCTTCGTCCACTGGGAGCCCGGCGAGCGGCACTTCGTCCGCGGGAAGAAGGACGCCCGCCTCTTCCTCATGCTCGCCCCGTGGCCGGGCGTCGGCCACCCGAGCAACAACCGCCGCGACGCGACGCTCTGAGCGCCGCGCGCGCCCGGGCCCGCTCCGCCTCTCCCGGCCCGCCGAGAACTCGAGACCGGTCCCCATCGGGCCGGTCTCGAGTTCTCGCGCGCCCCGGGGGCCTCGGCGCCCGCAGGACCGGCGCCCTCCCCTACTGCGGGTCGACGTCGACCGACAGCGCGACGTCCTTGTGCGTCCGGTCGCCGGCGACCGCGTCGACCGCCGCGCCGATCGCCGCGACGGCCGCGGCGCGGTCGGTCGCCTTCACCACGAGCTGCCGGCGCTCACGGCCGCGCAGGCGGAAGAGCGGCGCGGGCCCGAGGATCTGCGCGGCGGGCGGCGCGAGCGCCGCGCCGCCTTCGCGGTCGAGGGCCGCGCGGACGGCCGCGGCCGTCTCGGCGACGCGCTCGGCGTCCTCGGCGGCGCACACGATCCGGACGAGCGTCGAGAACGGCGGGTAGCGGAGGAACCGGCGCCGCTCGAGCTCGCCGGCGACGAAGCCGTCGGTGTCGTGCTGCGCCGCGTGGGCGATCGCGGGCGCGTCGGGGTCGAGCGTCTGCACGAGCACGCGGGCCGGCGGGTCGGCGTCGCCGCGCCCCGCCCGCCCGGCGAGCTGCGTGACGAGCGCGAACGTCCGCTCCTCCGCGCGGAAGTCGGGGAAGCGCAGCGTCGCGTCGGCATCGACGACGACGCCGAGCCCGACGTCCGGGAAGTCGTGCCCCTTCGCGACGACCTGCGTGCCGACGAGCACCGCGCGATCGGCCTGCTCGAAGCGCCGCAGGACGTCCGCCCCGCCGCTCACCCCCGCGTCGAGGCGCAGGACCGGGAGGCCGATCCCCGCGAGCTCGTGCTCGAGGCGCTCCGTCCCGGCGCCGTGACGGGCGAGCGAGATCGAGCCGCAGTCGGGGCACGACCGGGGCACGCGCTCGCGATGACCGCAGTGGTGGCAGGAGACGACGCCCTCCGCGCGGTGCATGACGAGCGTGACGTCGCACTGCGGGCAGTCCCAGGTGCGGCCGCACGACCGGCACGTGAGGAAGTTCGACCATCCGCGCCGGTTGAGGAGGACGATCGCCTTGCGCGCGTCGACGAGCGCGTCGTGCGTGCGCCGGTGGAGCACCGTGCCGGCCGGCGTGGCGCGCATGTCGACGATCTCCACGCGCGGGAGCGGGTGCCCGTCGGCCCGGTGCGGGAGGACGACGCGCCGCAGCGCGTGGACGGACTCCGGACGCGGCGTCGCGCTCCCGCAGACGAGCACCGCCCCCGACTCGGAGGCCCGTCGCTCGGCGACGTGGCGGGCGTCGTAGCGCGGATCGCCCTCGTGCTTGTACGACGCGTCGTGCTCCTCGTCGACGACGATGAGGCCGAGGTCGCTGAGCGGGGCGAGGACGGCGGACCGCGGGCCGACGCAGATCCGCGCCGCGCCGTCGCGCAGCCGCCGCCACTCGTCGTAGCGCTCCCCGGGCGAGAGCTGCGAGTGGAGGACGGCGACCGTGTCGCCGAACCGGTCCGTGAAGCGGGCGACCATCTGCGGCGTGAGGCCGATCTCCGGCACGAGGATGAGCACGGTCCTCCCCGCGTCGAGCGCGCGGCGCGCGGCGTGGAGGTAGACCTCGGTCTTGCCGCTCCCCGTCACCCCCTGCAGGAGGATCCGGTCGCCCGGGGTCGCCGCGCCGATCGCGGCGACGGCCTCCTCCTGGTCCGGGTTGAGGGCCGGCGGGTCACGCCTGGCGCCGACCGGGACGTGCACGGGCGCGCGCCGGACGCCCTGCGCGGTGATCGTCACGAGCCCGCGCCGCTCGAGGCGCCGCAGCGCGGCGAGGTCGGCGCCCGCCGGCCGCGGGAGCGAGGAGAGGAGCGCGCGCTGGTTGTCGGTGAGCCGCTCACCCTCCTCGGGCGGGCGCGCCGCCGCGGCGTGGTGGCGTGAGCGCTCGCGGACGCCGGCCGGCGGCAGCAGGAGCGAGAGCGCGCGCGCCGGCGTCGAGCAGTACTCCCGCGCCATCCACGTCGCGAGGCCGACGAGCTCGGGGGGCAGCGACTCGGGCAGGACGCGCCGCGGGACCGCGAGCTCGTGCTCGCTGCTGTCCGTCACCGCGGTGACGACGGCGCGGACCGTGCGCCGCCCGAACGGCACCTCGAGGAGCGCCCCCACCCCGGCGCCGTCCGGCCGCACGTAGTCGAACGGCCCGCGCAGCGCACGGGCCGTCGTGAGCGGCTCGACCTGGACGACTCCGGACACGGGACGGGCCACGATACGCCGAGGGGCGGACCCTGCGGCCCGCCCCTCGGCGACGTCCTGATGTCTGCGGGCCCTAGAGGCCGGCGGCGTCCCGGAGGGCGTCGGCCTTGTCGGTGTTCTCCCACGTGACGCCGAGGTCCTCGCGGCCCATGTGGCCGTAGGCGGCGAGCGGACGGTAGCCGGGGTTGTGGAGCTTGAGCTCCTCGCGGTAGGCGCCGGGGCGGAGGTCGAAGACCGCGTCGACCGCCTTCGCGATGACCCCGCGGCCGACCTTCTCCGTGCCGAACGTCTCGACCATGATCGAGACCGGGTGGGCGACGCCGATCGCGTAGGCGACCTGGACCTCGGCCTTGTCGGCGAGGCCCGCGGCGACGATGTTCTTCGCGACCCAGCGCGTCGCGTAGGCGCCGGAGCGATCGACCTTCGACGGGTCCTTGCCGGAGAACGCGCCGCCGCCGTGACGGGCCATGCCGCCGTAGGTGTCGACGATGATCTTGCGGCCGGTGAGCCCGGCGTCGCCGACGGGGCCGCCGATGACGAAGCGGCCGGTCGGGTTGACGAGGAAGTCCTTGCGGACGCGGTCGGCGTGCATCATGTCCGCCGGGATGACCTTCGTGACGACGTGCTCCCAGAGGTCGTCCGTGATCTGCTCGCGCGTCGCCTCCTCGGCGTGCTGCGTCGAGATGAGGATCTTCTCGACGGCGACGGGCTTGCCGTCGACGTAGCGGACCGACACCTGCGTCTTGCCGTCGGGACGGAGGTAGTCGAGGACGCCCTTCTTGCGGACGTCGGTGAGCGTCTGCGCGAGCTGGTGGGCCCACGTGATCGGCGCCGGCATGAGGTTCGGCGTCTCGTTCGTCGCGTAGCCGAACATCATGCCCTGGTCGCCCGCGCCCGCGATGTCGAGCTCGTCCGTCGAGCCGGCGGTCCGGGCCTCGTCGGCCTGGTCGACGCCCTGGGCGATGTCCGGGGACTGCTTGTCGATGCCGTTGAGGACGGCGGCGTGGTCGGCGGAGAAGCCGAGGTTGCCGTCGATGTAGCCGATGTCGCGGATCGTCTCGCGGACGACGTCCTGGATGTCGAAGACCGACTTCGTGGAGATCTCGCCGGAGACGACGACGAGACCGGTGTTCACGAGGGTCTCGCAGGCGACGCGCGAGTTCGGGTCGTCCTTGAGGCAGGCGTCGAGGACGGCGTCGGAGATGTTGTCGGAGACCTTGTCGGGATGGCCTTCGGTCACCGACTCGGACGTGAAGAGGTACTCGTTGTCGTTGCTCATGGGAAGTGGTGTGAGCTCCGGGTCGTAGTCCCTCCGCGGGCCTGCGGACGTGACCTGGCTGCCCGCACTCGCCGGGACGATCGAGGGGTCCGATCCCGGCACGCGTGGCTTCCAAGGCCATCGATCCGCGGCGCGGAGCGTTGGCTAGAAGGCGCAGACACTATCCGGATGGCGGCTCCCGATGCGTTCTGCGGGACGCGGGAGCCCTCCGGGACGCCCCTACCGGCGGTCGCTGCGGCGCTGCGCGCGCTCGTTGAAGTCGATGATGACCGGGACGCCGTCGAGGCCGTACCGGGCGCGGAGGCGGTTCTCGATGAAGTACGCGTAGTCGCGCGTGACGCGGTCGCGCGAGTTCACCTGGATCGCGAACCGCGGCGGGCGCTCGTCGATCTGCGCCATGTAGAGGAGCTTGAGCCGGTGGTTCTGCTTCGCGGGCGGCTGACGCGCCTGGACCGTGTCGGAGAGGAAGCGGTTGAGCTCCGAGGTGGGGATGCGGCCGCGCATCCGGTCGCCGAGCGCGATCGCCTCGGCGAGCACCCGCTGGACGTGACGGCCGGTGAGCGCGCTCGCGGTGAGGACCCGCGGTCGCAGGCGCAGCTTCGTGTGGGCACGGGCCCGTTCGTGGTCGAGGTCCTCCTCGGTCATCGCGTGCTCGTCCCACTTGTTGAGGACGAGCGCGGTGGCGCACCCCTCCTTCATCGCGAGCTCGGCGATCCGGAGGTCCTGGGAGGTGATGCCGTCGGCGGCGTCGCAGACGACGAGCGCGACGTCGGCGCGCTCGACGGCGCGCTGGCTGCGGAGCGTCGTGAAGTACTCGACGGACTCCTGCACCTTCGCCTGGCGGCGCATCCCGGCGGTGTCGACGATGACGATCTTCCGCCCGTCGACCTCGATCGGCAGGTCGATCGCGTCGCGGGTCGTCCCGGCGACGTCGGAGACGATGACGCGGTCCTCCCCCACGAGGCGGTTGAGGAGCGTCGACTTGCCGACGTTGGGTCGCCCGATGAGGGCGAGGCGCAGGACGTCCTCCTCCTCGTCCTCCTCGTCCTCGTCGGGGAGCAGCTCGACGATGCGGTCGAGGAGGTCGCCCGTGCCGAGCCCCTGGACCGCGCTCACGGCGTGCGGCTCGCCGAGACCGAGCGAGTGGAACTCCGCCGTCATGGGGACGTCCTCGAGCCGGTCGACCTTGTTCGCGGCGAGGAGGACGGGCTTGTCGTGGCGGCGCAGGAGGTCGGCGAGCTCCTCGTCGCCGGGACGCACGCCGGCGCGGGCGTCGACGACGAGGACGGTGACCGCGGCCTCCGCCATCGCCGCGCGGGCCTGCTCCCGGATCGACACGCCCATCGGGTCCTCGTCGAGCTCGTCCATGCCCCCGGTGTCGATGAGCGTGAACGTGCGGCCGTTCCACTCGCAGGTGAGCTCCTTGCGGTCCCGGGTGACTCCCGGGCGCTCGTGCACGACAGCCTCCCGCGTCCCGGTGAGGCGGTTGACGAGCGAGCTCTTCCCGACGTTCGGGTAGCCGACGACCGCGACCTTCGTCATCGTGCGTCCCGCACGGGCTCGACGAGCCGGACGATCGCCGCCACGACGTCGTCGATCGTCATGCCGGTCGTGTCGACCGTCCGGGCGTCCTCCGCGGCGACCATCGGCGCGTGGTCGCGCTCGCGGTCGCGGCGGTCGCGCTCGAGCACGTCCTCGAGGGGCACGTCGCGGCGGCGCGCCCGCTCCGCCGGATCCGCGTCGAGCCACACCTTCACCTCGGCGTCGGGGGCGACCACCGTCCCGATGTCCCGGCCCTCGGCGACCCAGTCCCCACCCGCGATGAGCGCGCGCTGCGCGTGGACGAGCGCCGCGCGGACGGCCGGGTCGGTCGCGACGCGGGAGGCGGCCTGCGCGGCCCCGGGCGTGCGGATCTCCGCGCTCACGTCCTCACCGTCGAGGAGGACGCGGTCCCCTTCGAAGGCGATCCGCGCCGCGACGTCCGCCGGGTCGACGTCGGGCCGGCCGGGGGCGTCGAGCGCCCGCGTCGTGACGAGCCCGACGCAGCGGTACATCGCCCCGGTGTCGAGGTAGGTGAAGCCGAGCGCGTCGGCGACGGCGCGGGCGACGGTGCTCTTCCCGGCCCCCGCAGGGCCGTCGATGGCGACGAGCATCGGCCCATTCTCCCAGGAGACGAGCCCGGGACGCGTGCTACGCCCCTGGGAGCAGGCTCGCCATGTCCCCGGCGAACCCGGGATAGGACACGGCGGCGGCCTCCATCCCGACGACCTCGACGCCCTCCTGCGACGCGAGCCCGGCGACCGCGCCGAGCATCGCGAGACGGTGGTCGCCGTGGGCGTGGATCGTCCCGCCGCGCAGCGATCCGGTCCCGGTCACGACGAAGCCGTCGGGCGTCGCCTCGATCTCGGCGCCGAGGCCGCGCAGGCCCTCCACGACGAGCGTGATGCGGTCGGACTCCTTCACGCGCAGCTCCTGCGCGCCGCGGACGACCGTCTCCCCCTCGGCGAAGCAGCCGAGGAGCGCGACGAGAGGGAGCTCGTCGATCGCGAGGGGCACCTCGTCGGCCTCGACGACGGTCCCGACGAGCGGGCCGCTCGCGACGTCGAGGTCGCAGATCGGCTCCGTCTCGGGGATCGTCCCGTCGGCCGGCGGCGCCTCGAGGTTCCCGAGGACGATCCCGCCCATCCGCTGGACGATCCGCACGAAGCCCGTGCGCGTCCAGTTCGTGCCGGTGCCGCGGACGATGACGTGCGACTTCGGGACGAGCACACCCGCGGCGATCGCGAACGCGGCGCTCGACGGGTCCGCGGGGACCGCGATCTCGTCGAGCACGAGCTCGTCGGCGCTGCGCACGGAGATCGCGTTGCCGTCGCGGCGGATCGTCGCCCCGGCCGCCGCGAGCATCCGCTCGGTGTGGTCGCGGCTCGGCACGGGCTCGCGGACGATGGTCTCGCCGCCGGCGACGAGACCGGCGATGAGGACGCAGGACTTCACCTGCGCGCTCGCGACGGGCAGCTCGTAGTCGATGCCTTCGAGCCGCGCGCCCGTGATCGTGAACGGCGGGAAGCGCCCGTCGGTGGCGTCGATGCGCGCGCCCATCTCGCGGAGCGGCACGGCGATCCGGTCGACCGGACGCCGGCGGATCGACTCGTCGCCGTCGAGCGTGTAGGAGCGGCCCTCCTGGGCGGCGAGCCAGCCGGGCAGGAGCCGCATGAGCGTGCCCGCGTTGCCGACGTCGATGGGCTCGTCGACCTCCGAGGCGTCGCGCAGCCCGGTGCCCCGGATGACGAGCTCGTCGGGCCGGCGCTCGACGAGCGCCCCGAGGCGGGCGACGGCCGCGAGCGTCGAGTTCGTGTCGGCGGCGTCGAGGTAGTTGCGGACGACGACCGGCTCGGAGGCCATCGCGCCGAGCAGCGCCGCGCGGTGGGAGATCGACTTGTCCGCGGGCGGCGTGAGCTCGCCGCGCAGCCGGCGCGCCGGCTCGAAGCGCACGCGCCCGGGCTCGCCGGCGCTCACGCGCCCTCCTCCCCGCGGAGCTCGAGCCCGGCGAGGAGGCGCGAGGCCTCCTCCGCGCGGTCGGAGGCGATCCAGAGCGACACCTCGCCGGTGCGATCGTCGGGGGACGGGGAGAGCGTCATGTCGTGGATGTTGATCCCTGCGCGGCCGAGGACGAGAGCGATCTCCGCGACGATCCCCGGGCGGTCCGTCACCGCCACGGTGAGGTGGCTGAGCGGACCTCCGCCCGCCCCCGCATCGCGGAGCGCGTCGCGATGCTCGCGGGCCGCATCGTTCCACGCGGCGATGCCCGGCGCGTCGCCGTCGTCGAGCTGGGCCCGGAAGGCGCGCAGGCGCGCGATCGCGTCGTCGACCTGCGAGCCGAGCGCATCGCGGTTCGCGAGGTAGATGTCGGTCCACATCGTCGTGTTCGCGCCCGCGACCCGCGTCGCGTCACGCAGGCTCGGGCCGATCGCGAGCGGGGTGCCCGCCTCCGCGAGGACCTCGTGGGCCTGCGTGGCGAGGACGTTCGCGAGGACGTGCGGGAGATGCGAGACGACCGCCATCGCCCGGTCGTGCTCGACCGCGCCGATCGCCTGCGGGCGCGCCCCGAGCGAGGCGACGAACCGGGCGAGACGCTCGTAGAGCACCCCGGGCGCGTCGGGGCGCGGGGTGAGGTACCACGTCGCGCCGTCGAGCAGGTCGGCGCGCGCGTGACGGACGCCGGCGGTCTCGGCCCCCGCGAGCGGGTGGCCGCCGATGAACCGGCGGTCGGCGACGGCCTCGACGACGCCCGCCTTCGCCGACCCGACGTCGGTGACGACCGCATCGGGCCCGGCGGCGCGGAGCGCGTCGCCGACGACCCTGGAGATGTCGCCGACCGGCGCGCAGGCGACGACGACGTCGGCGCCCGTGACGGCGCCCGCGAGGTCGTCGGCCGCCTCGTCGAGCGCGCCGACCTCGACCGCCTCGGCGGCCGCCGAGGCATCGGGGTCGTACCCGGCGACGCGGGCCCCGGCGCGCGTCCGCGCCGCGAGCCCGATGGAGCCGCCGATGAGACCGGTGCCGAGGATCGCGACGCGCACGCCCGGGAGACTAGATGCGGTGGGGCCGCCGGGCGGGCACGTCGGGGTCAGCCGACCGGGACGCCGCTCGGCACGCGCCCGGCGATCGCCGCCGCCTGCTCGACCTTCGCCGCGAACGCGGGGAAGTCGCTCGTGCGCAGCTGCTGCGGGCCGTCGCAGACGGCCTCCTCCGGGCACGGGTGGACCTCGACGATGAGCCCGTCGGCCCCGGCGGCCGCGGCGGCGAGGGAGAGCGGCTCGACGAGCTCCCGCCGGCCGGCCGCGTGGGACGGGTCGACGATGACCGGGAGGTGGGTCATCTCCCTGAGGACCGGGACCGCCATGAGGTCGAGCGTGAAGCGGTACGCGGTCTCGAAGGTCCGGATCCCGCGCTCGCAGAGGACGACGCGCTCGTTGCCCTCCTTGAGGATGTACTCGGCCGCCATGAGGAGCTCCTCGAGCGTCGAGGAGAGCCCGCGCTTCACGATCGCCGGGACGCCCGACCGCCCGACCTCGGTGAGGAGCGTGTAGTTCTGCATGTTCCGCGCGCCGATCTGGATGACGTCGGCGACCTCGGCGACGCGCTCGATGTCGCGGACGTCCATGCACTCGGTGACGATCGGCAGGCCCGTGCGCTCCTTCGCCTCGGCGAGGAGGTGCAGGCCCTCTTGGCCGAGCCCGTGGAAGCTGTAGGGGGACGTGCGCGGCTTGTAGGCGCCGCCGCGCAGCATCGTCGCCCCGCCCGCGAGCACCGCGTCGGCCGCCTCCTCGAGCTGCGCCTTCGACTCGACGGTGCACGGCCCCGCGATGAGGGCGAAGTGGTCCCCGCCGATGCGCCGTCCCGCGATCTCGATCACCGATCGTCCGCCGTCGGGGCGGGCGCCGGAGCGCTTCTGCTGCTGCGTCATCTCTGTCGTCCTTCTCTGCCTGGTCGTGGTCTCTTGCTGCGGACACGGGCCCTGGTGGGCTGGCGCTCGACCCTGCGGGGTCCGGGCGGACGGTCAGCGACCGGCCGAGCGCCTAGCGAAATCGCCAGGTCCAGGCATAGGCGAAGAAGCGATCACCGGCGAGATGCGAGGCGGCCGTCGGGCCGTCGCAAGAGATACGGATGGTGTCGAGCCGGTCGCTCACGCCGCCGGGCATCATGGCACAGCCACCCCACAACCCCAAACCCCGCTGACGAAGCTCACGCCTGGCGTGAGGACCGTCATGGCGAGGGGCGGATCGGTCAGTCGCCGATGATGACGCCGAGCTCGTGGAGGAAGCGCGCGTTCTCCTGCGGCGTCCCGTAGGTGACGCGGAGCGCGCCCTCGCGGCCGAGGGCCGTCCCGGCGCGGACGAGGACGCCGCGGGCCGCGAGGCCCTCCACGACCTTCTTCTCCTCGAAGCCGTCGGGGAGGTCGAACCAGCAGAAGTTCGCCTGGGAGTCGGCCGGCGTGATCCCGAGCTCGGCGAGGCCGGTCTCCATCTCGACGCGGGCGATGATCGTCCGCTCCACGCGCCGCGCGACCTCGTCCTGGTGCTTGAGCGCCTCGATCGCCGCCGCCTGGGCCGCGCTGTTGCAGAAGAACGGCTGGCGGACCTGGTTCACCGCCGTGACGAAGTCCTCGCTGCCGCAGAGCGCGTAGCCGACGCGCAGCCCGCAGAGACCGTAGATCTTCGAGAACGTCCTCAGGAGGGCGAGGTTGCCGAAGCGCTTCAGCAGGTCGATCGAGCTGTCGGGGTCGTCGAGCGTGTTGAACTCGCAGTAGGCCTCGTCGAGGATCACCGCGACGTGCCGCGGCACCTTCTCGAGGAACGACTCGACGTCGGCGAGCGGCACCGCCGTGCTCGTCGGGTTGTTCGGGTTGCAGACGATGACGAGGCGCGTCGCCGCGGTGATCTCCTTCGCCATCGCGTCGAGGTCGTGCTCGTGGGCGTCGGTGAGCGGGACGCGGATGCCGCGCGCGCCGGAGGCGGCCTCGAGGTGCGGATAGACGCTGAAGGCCGGCCACGCGTAGACGAGCTCGGCGCCGGGCTCGAGGAGCGCCTCGCCGGCGGCGAGGAGGATGTCGCAGCTCCCGTTGCCGATCGCGATGCGGCTCGCCGGGACCTCCGTGCGGTCGCTCAGCGCTTTGCGCAGCGCGGCGTTCGTGGGGTCCGGGTAGCGGTTGAGGCCGCCGAGGACCTTCGTCACGGCCTCCTGGACGGCGGGGAGCGGCGGATCGGGCGACTCGTTGGACGCCATGAGGGCGACGTCCTCGGGGAGCTGGTACCCGCTCGCCGCGGGGTAGACGGGGATGCGACGGACGCGCTCTGAGAACTCGATGGCCACGGCGGGCAGGCTACTGCGCCGAATCGAGATCGGTGCGCAGCGCCTTCGCCTCGCCGAGGTAGACGTGGCGCGCCTCATGGTCGTCGTCGGCGTAGTAGTGGATGAGCACGCGCACGACCATCGGCATCGAGCCCGGCACGTCGATCTCGCGGGCGCAGAGGAGCGGCACGCGCTCGAAGCCGAGCTGGCGCGCCGCCTGCGCGGGGAACGTCGCGTCGAGGTCGTTCGTCGCGGTGAAGATGCAGCTCACGACGCTGTCCGGGCGCAGGTCGTTGCGCTCCATGATCTCGCGCATGAGCGCGTCGGTCGACCGGAGGATCGACTCGGGCGTGTTCTCGTCGACGGAGCTGGCCCCCCGGAGGGCGAAGAGGCGCATGGGCGGCGCATTCAACCTCAATCGGCGTCGCGGCGCGGCGCGTCCCGCCCCGCCGCGCGGAGCCGCTCGACCTCCGCGGCCGGGAGCCGGCGCGCGCTGCCGGGCGCGAGGTCGCCGAGGCGCAGCGGGCCGAAGGCGATGCGCTGGAGCGCCACGACGGGGTGCCCGACCGCCTCGCACATCCTCCGCACCTGGCGGTTGCGTCCCTCGCGCAGCGTCATCTCGAGGACGTCGGGCGACACCGCGCGGACCTGCGCCGGCAGGGTGCGCCCGTCCTCGAGGTCGACGCCCTCGCGCAGGCGCCGCAGGTCGGCGGCGCGCACGGGCGGGCGGGCGACGGTGACGCGGTAGGTCTTCGGCACCTCGTGGCGGGGGTGCGTGAGCCGCTCGGCGAGCGCTCCGTCGTCGGTGAGGAGGAGCAGGCCGGTCGTGTCGAGATCGAGCCGGCCGACGGGGTAGAGCCGCCGGTCGTCGTCGACGAGATCGAGGACGGTCGGGCGCCCGTGCGTGTCTTTCGCCGTCGACACGACGCCGGCCGGCTTGTGGACGGCGTAGACGACGCGGCGCTCGGGCGGCGCCCCCACGGCGAGGCCGTCGACCGTGATCGCCTCCTCCCCCGTCACGTCGGTCGCGGGGTCGGTGACGACGACGCCGTCGATCGCCACCCGCCCGGCCGCGATGATGCGCTCCGCCTCGCGGCGGGACGCGACGCCCGCGTGGGCGAGGTGCTTCTGGAGGCGCATCGCGGCCACGGTAGCGGCACGTCCCCCGATCTCGTACGACCACCCTGACGAAACTCACGCTCCTCGTGAGTTTCGTCAGGCGGGGTGGGTCGGGCTCACCTCTCGGCCGGGCGACGGCGCCGACGTGCGACGATTCTCCGGTGGATCTCGCCCTCCTCGACACGACGCTCTCCGATCTGGGAGAGCCGCGCTTCCGCGCCCGCCAGGTGTGGGAGTGGACGGCGCGCGGCGCGCGGGGCTACGACGAGATGACGAACCTCCCCGCGCGGCTCCGCGACGAGCTCGCCGCGCGGGTCCCCTTCTCGTCGCTGGAGGTCGTCCGGCAGGCGGAGGCGAGCGACGGGACGGTCAAGACGCTCTTCCGCACGCACGACGACCGCGCGATCGAGGCGGTCCTCATGCGCTACCGCGACGGCCGCCGGTCCGTCTGCCTCTCCTCGCAGTCGGGCTGCCCGCTCACGTGCACGTTCTGCGCGACCGGGACGATGAAGTTCGGGCGCAACCTCGCGGCCGGCGAGATCCTCGACCAGCTCTTGTACTTCCGCCGCATGGAGGACGTCGACAACGTCATCTTCATGGGCATGGGCGAGCCGATGATGAACCTCGACAACGTCCTCGAGGTGTGCCGGCGGCTCCCCGACGCGGGCGTCGCGCACCGCCGGACCGCGATCTCGACGGTCGGCTGGGTCCCCGGGATCGACCGGCTCGCCGAGACCGACATGCCGATCCGGCTCGCGCTCTCGCTCCACGCCGCCGACCCGGCGCTCCGCAGCGAGATCATGCCGGTCAACGAGCGCTACCCGCTCGACGAGGTGCTCGCCGCGTGCGACCGCTTCTACGCGCGCAAGCGCCGGATGGTCTTCGTCGAGTACGTCATGCTCGCCGGGGTCAACGACCGCTACGAGCAGGCCGTCCGGCTCGCCGAGATCCTCGACCCGCGCCGCTACAAGGTGAACCTCATCCCCTACAACCCGACCGGCTCCTACGACGGGTCCTCGCGCGAGGCGATCGAGGCGTTCCGCGCCGCGCTGGAGGAGCACGGGATCGGCGCCACCGTGCGGCTCACGCGCGGCCGGGACATCGACGCCGCGTGCGGGCAGCTCGCGGTGAAGGCGGGGGCGTGACCGCGCTCGACGGGTTCGCCGGCCTGCGCGCGCAGGCCGACGCGCTCGCCGCCGGGACGGTGACCTCGCGCGCCCTCGTCGAGGCGGCGCTCGCGCGGATCGACGAGGCCCAGCCGCGCCTCGCCGCCTTCCAGCTCGTCCGGCACGAGGAGGCGCTCGCCGAGGCGGACGCCGCCGACGCCCGGCTCGCTGCCGGGGACCGCGCGGCCCTGCTCGGCGTGCCGGTCGCGATCAAGGACGACACCGACCTCGCCGGGACGCCGACGGCGTTCGGCTGCGCGGGGTCGTTCGCGCCGTGCGAGCGCGACGCCGAGGTCGTCCGGCGCCTCCGCGCGGCCGGCGCCGTCGTCGTCGGCAAGACGGCGACCTCGCAGCTCGGCCAGTGGCCGTTCGGCGCGAGCCCGGAGGGCGCGTACGCCCGCAACCCGTGGAGCCCCGACCACACTCCCGGAGGCTCGAGCGCCGGCTCCGCGGCGGCCGTCGCCGCCGGGCTCGTCGCGGGCGCCGTCGGCTCGGACGGCGCGGGGTCGGTCCGCATCCCCGCGGCCTGGACCGGGCTCGTCGGTCTCAAGCCGCAGCGCGGGCGCGTCTCGACGTTCCCGGACCGCGAGGCGTTCAAGGGCCTCACGTGCTTCGGCCCGCTCACGAGGACGGTCGACGACGCAGCGCTGCTCCTCGACGTCATCTCGGGCCAGCACCCCGAGGACCTGCACCACCCACCCGCCCCCGACGTGCCGTTCGCCGAGGCGGCGCGTCGTGACCCCGGGCGGCTGCGCATCGGGCTCTCGTGGTCGATCCCGTTCAGCGGCCCGCCCGCCCGGATGCACCCGGAGAACCGCGCCGCGGTCGAGCGGATCGCCGAGGTCCTCGCGGGGCTCGGCCACGAGATCGTCGAGGCCGCGCCGCGGTTCGGCCTCGTCGGCCTCGCGTTCGTCCCGCGCTCGCTCACCGGCGTGCGCGAGTGGGTGCGCCGGGTGCCGGACGAGGACGCGCTCGACCCGCGGACCCGCGAGAACGCGCGGACGGGCGCGCTGCTCGAAGGGCCCGCGCTGCGGGCCGCCCGCGCCGCCGAGCCCCTGCTCCACCGTCAGCTCGGCGCGGTGTTCGGGAAGGTCGACGTCGTCCTCACCCCCACGACGGCGACGCCGCCCGTCGCCTTCGACCGCTTCCACGGCCTCTCGAACTGGCAGACCGACAAGGCGATGATCGCCGCGTGCCCGATGGCGTGGCCGTGGAACGTCGTCGGCTGGCCCGGTCTCAGCGTCCCGGCGGGGCTCACCTCGGACGGCCTGCCCGTGGGCGCGATGCTCCTCGGGCAGGCGAGCGACGAGGGCCGGCTCCTCGCGCTCGCGCGTCAGCTCGAGGAGGTCGAGCGCTGGCACGAGCGGCGCCCGCCCGCCGTCGCGGACGCCGCTGCTGCCTGACGCCGCCTCTCAGAACCCGTTCTCGACGAGCCACTCGAGCAGCTCGGCGCGCACCCGCGGCGCGGTGCGGCCGAGGGTGATCGCGTGCCCCGTGTCGGGGACCGTGCGCCGTGTCACGTCCGCGCCGGCGAGCCTCATCCGGCCGGCCTGCAGGTCGGCCGTGGGCGGCGGGAAGAGAGCGTCGTCCTCACCGATCATGACGAGGACCGGCCCGCGGACGAGCTGCGCGCCGACCTGGTTGACGACGAGCGCCGGCGGGATCGAGAGGAGATCGCCGCAGGGATCGCGGGAGCGGCGCGCGGCGACGTCGTCGGCGACCTCGGGGTCGGTCGGCGCATTGAGGTGCGCGCGGCGGAAGTCCTCCTCGGTGGCGCCGAAGAACGCGTAGCCGCCGGGGCCGCCCTCGTCCTGCGGCTCACCGCCCGCGAGGCACTCGACGCTCGCGACGCCGGAGGCCGTGACCGCCTTGTCGGAGGCGCCGGCGTCGCCGTAGGAGAGCATGGCGAGCCCGTCGATGCCGTCGAAGCTGGAGGCGGTGATCTCGCCGATGAACGCACCGGCGGAGTGCCCGACGAGCGCGACGCGATCCAGGCGCACCGGCCGGGCGCCGTCGAGGCGGTACTCACCCGCCTTCAGCGCATCGACGAGCTGCTTGCCGATGTCCGCCTGTGAGCCGTAGCAGACGGCGTTCCCGTCGGGGCCGGTGCTCGCGCCGTACCCGAGGCGGTCGACGGTCACGGAGACCCGGCCCTCGCGGGCGAGCTCGGTGGCGGTGTCGTAGCCCGCGACGGCCCGGTAGCGCCAGAAGAACTCCCCGTAGGAGAGGCCGTGGTAGTAGAGCGCTCCGCTCGCCCCGTTCCGCAGCGCCGACCGGGGCGCGGTGATGTGGCCGCGCACCGGGTAGGTGGCGCCGTCGGGGGCTCCGGGCGCACACGGCGACGGGGTGCGGTTGACGTTGCGCACCGAGACCTCGAACGGCGCGTCGACGATCTCCCCGACGCCCGCGCGGACGTAGGCGAGCGTCTGCGGCCGGGCGCCGAGGACGCGGACGCGGAGGTCGGCGGCGTCAGGGGCGTCGACCGTGACGCGTCCGCGGCCGAGCTTGCGCGAGGCCCCCCAGCTGCCATCCTCGCAGGCCTGGACGACGAGCATGCCGCGGAACGTCCGGCCCCGCCGCGTCGCCCGTACCGAGACCCGCTCGCCGGGCGCGACGCGCGCGGCGTCGCGGGTCGCGCCGCAGATCTCGAGACGCTCGGTCTTCTCGCCGGGCAACGACACCGTCGTGCGCGGCGTCGATGTCGCCCCCGCGGGGCTCGCGGCGAGCGCAGCGGCGGTGAGGGTCGTGGTCGCGAGCGCGAGGGCGCTCACGAGCGGACGGCGTGGCATGTCGGCTCCTCCCAGTCGGGCCTTCCGCCCGACACTACGCCGCCCCGCCCGCTGCGGACGCGCCTCAGGCGATGTCCGGCGCGTCGCCGTTCGCCGCGCCGTCGGCCGCCGGCTCCGCGGCGTCGCCCTCGGCCTCGGCGGCGGCGGCGTCGTCGCCGCCGGGCTGCGGGACGGCGGCGTTCGCGCCGGTTCGCGCCTCGCCCGCCTTGAGGAGCCGCTCCCGCAGGTCGGCCGCCTCCTCGGGGCTCGGGTCCCACTCCGTGACGGGCGGCAGGTCGTCGAGGCTCTTCAGGCCGAACAGCTTGAGGAAGAGCGGCGTCGTGCGGTAGAGGACCGCGCCGAAGGGCGAGCGGCCCGCCTCCTCGATGAGGCCTCGCTCGAGGAGCGTCTGCGACGCGGAATCCGCGCTCACGCCGCGGATGCGGGTGATCTCGGGGCGGGAGACCGGCTGGAGGTAGGAGACGATCGCGAGCGTCTCGGCCTGGGCCGGGGTGAGCGGTGGCGTCCGCGGCTTCGCGAGGAGCCGACGGGCGGCGGGCTCGGCCTCCTGGGCGGTCGCGAGCGTGAGCCCGCCGGCGACGTCGCGCACGACGAGGCCACGCCGGCCGGGCGCGAACGCCTCGCGCAGCGCCTCGAGGGCGGCGTCGAGCTCGGGGCCGGTGCACTCGCACGCGTCCGCGAGTGCGGCGGGCGCGACGGGATCGGTCGAGAGGAAGAGCAGGGCCTCGATGCTGCGGGCGATCTCCGTGGCCCGCTCGGGGTCGACCGGCTCCGGCTCCGCGCCGTCGGAGCCGCCCGTCTCCTGGGCCGCCCGGGGCTCGGCGGGCGTCTCCGCCTGCTCGCCGGCCTGCTCCGCCTGCTCGGCGGGCTGCTCGGGCTGCGCCGGCTGCTCGGCGGCCTGATCCGCCTGCTCGGCCTCGCGGGGCTGCTCGGGCTCGGGCGCGGCCGGACGCTGGCCGAAGGGGACGATGATCGCCTCGCGCGGCGTCTCATCGCTCATGCGGTCGCCGCCTCGGGCGCGCCCGCCCCGGAGGGGGCCTGCCGCGCGTGGATCTCGATGTCGCCGAACGGCACCGACTGGTGCCACTCGGCCTCGCCGCGCTTGTAGAGCTCGAGGAGCGCCCAGAGCGTCACCGCGACGGTGACGCGGTCCGCGCCCTTGACGGCGTCGTCGAACGAGCAGGTGCCCCGTCGCAGGAGGTTGCGCAGGAGCGTGAGGCGCTCGGCGACCGTCACCCGGGGAATCGTGAGGTGCTTGAGATCGACCGTCGGCGGCGGCGTGAGGAGCGTCCCGATCGCCTTGCCGAGGCGCCGCGGGTCGTAGCAGGCGTCGGCCGCCTCCTCGGTGCGCTCGCGCAGCCATCGGGGCAGCGGCGCGGTGCGGTAGCGGTGATGGTGCTCGTGATCGAGGCGGCGCCGCAGCTCGTCGGCGGCCCGCCGGTAGCGGACGGCCTCCAGCATGCGCGCGAGGAGCTCCTCCGCCGCCTCGCCGGGCTCGAGGTCGATGAGCTCCTCCTCGTCGCGCGGCAGCATGAGCCGCGACTTCAGCTCGAGGAGCGCGGCGATGAGGACGAGGAACTCGGTCGCGACCTCGAGGTCGAGATCGCCCTTCGCCTCGAGGTGGTCGAGGTAGGAGAGGACGACGTCGGCGAGCTCGACCTCGAGCAGGTCGACCTCCTCGCGGAGGACGAGCGTGAGCAGCAGGTCGAACGGCCCGCTGAAGACGTCGAGATCCAGCTCGAGCTCGGCGACGGTCATCGGCACCGGCCAGACGGTAACGGGCGCTGCGGACGCGGGATCTGGCGCGCAGGAAGTCCCTGCTCAGACGCGGTGTCAGCCGCGGACCGGCCCGACGCCCATCGCCTCGCGGACGTCCGCGAGGGTGCCGGACGCGATCGCGCGCGCCTTCTCGGCGCCCGCCGCGAGGGTCGCCTCGAGCGCCGCCTCGTCCGGGCGGATCTCGGCGTAGCGCTCGCGGACCGGCGTGAGGAGCTCGACGACCGCCTCGCCGGTCGCGACCTTGAGGTCCCCGTAGCCGCGGGCGTCGGCCATCGAGGCGACCGCCTCGTCGATCGACGTCCCCCGCGCGACGGCGAGCAGCTCGACGAGGTTCGAGACGCCGGGCTTCTCCTGCGGCGCGTAGCGGATGTCGGTCTCGGAGTCGGTGACCGCGCGCTTGAACTTCTTCGTGATCGCGGCGGGCTCGTCGAGCACGTAGACCCTCCCCTCCTCGCTGCCGACGCTCGTCGACATCTTCCGCGTCGGCTCCTGCAGGTCCATGATGCGCGCGCCGACCTCGGGGATGCGGTGCTCGGGGACGACGAGGACCGGCTCCTCCTCGCTCGCGAAACGGGCGTTGAAGCGGATCGCGATGTCGCGCATGAGCTCGACGTGCTGGCGCTGGTCGTCGCCCACCGGCACCTCGGCCGCGCGGTAGGCGAGGACGTCTGCGGCCTGGAGGACCGGGTAGAGGAAGAGGCCGGCGGAGACGAGCTCGCGCTGCTGGGCGCTCTTCTCCTTGAACTGGTGCATGCGGTTGAGGTCGCCGTGCGCGGTCACCGAGCAGAGGAGCCAGCAGAGCTCGGCGTGCTCCTGCACGTCGCCCTGGCGGAAGAGGATGCACCGCTCCGGATCGAGCCCGGCCGCGAGCAGGATCGCCGTCGTGTCGTAGAGGCGCTCGCGCAGCTCGGGCGGCTCGTAGGCGACGGTCGTCGCGTGGAGATCGACGATGCAGTAGATCGCGACATCCCCGTGGTCGGCGGCACGCTGCTGGCCCGACACGTACTGCTGGATCGCGCCGATGTAGTTGCCGAGGTGCTTGCGGCCGGTCGGCTGGATGCCCGAGAAGATGCGCATGGCCGGCGGAGGCTACCCGCCTGCCGAGGATCCTTCTCGCTGGGCGGGAAGGATCCTCGGCTGCGGGCGCGGCCGTCGCCTACAGCGGCTGGCGGATGACCGGCGACTTCGCGGCGCCCGCCTCGTCGAGGCGGCGGACCGGCGTCGTGTACGGCGCGTTCTGGGCGACCTGTGGGTCCTCGGCGCCCTCGCGGAGGATCTCCGCGATCGCGTCGGCGAACGCGTCGAGCGTCTCCTTCGACTCCGTCTCCGTCGGCTCGATCATGAGCGACTCGTCGACGAGGAGCGGGAAGTACACCGTCGGCGGGTGGAACCCGTGGTCGAGGAGGCGCTTGGCGAGGTCGAGCGTCTTCAGCCCGAGCTCCTTCTTCATCGGGCCGCCCGAGAGGACGAACTCGTGCATGCAGAGCTCACCGAAGGCGAGCGGCAGGTACTGCGCGACGTCCTTCTCCTTGAGCCGCGCAAGCAGGTAGTTCGCGTTGAGGACCGCGGCCTGCGACGCCTCCTTGAGGCCCGGCCCGCCGAGCGACTTGATGTACGCGTAGGACCGCACGAAGCAGCCGTAGTTGCCCTGGAAGCCACGCAGCCGGCCGATCGACTTCGACCCCGGCCCCGTCTTCGGGTCGCTGACGAGGTCGAAGACCGGGCCGTCCTCCGTGTCCTCGCGCACGATGACCGGCGTGGGGACGTACGGCGCGATCCGGTCGCTCACCGCGATCGGGCCCGAGCCGGGGCCGCCGCCGCCGTGGGGCTGCGTGAACGACTTGTGGAGGTTGTAGTGGACGATGTCGAAGCCCATGTCGCCCGGGCGCGAGATGCCCATGACGGCGTTGAGGTTCGCCCCGTCGTAGTAGAGCGTCGCGCCGACCTCGTGGACGACCTTCGCGATCTCCTCGATGTTCGGATCGAAGACCCCGAGCGTGTTGGGGTTCGTGAGCATGAGGCACGCGACGTCCGCGTCGGCCTTCGCGCGGAGGTCGTCGAGGTCGACGCCGCCGTCCTCGTTCGTCCCGACCTTCACGACCTCGTAGCCGGCCATCGTCACCGTCGCCGGGTTCGTCCCGTGCGCGGTGTCGGGCGTGAGGACCTTCGTCCGCTGCTCGCCGCGGTCCTCGTGGTAGGCCCGCGTGACGAGGAGACCGGCGAGCTCGCCGTGCGACCCCGCCGACGGCTGGAGGCAGACGTGAGGAAGACCCGCGACCTCGCCGAGGGCCCGCTCGAGCTCGTACATGAGCTCGAGCGCCCCCTGGGAGCGCTGCGGTGACTGCAGCGGGTGCAGGCGCGCGTGCCCGGCGAGCCCCGCGACCCGCTCGTGGAGCCGCGGGTTGTGCTTCATCGTGCACGACCCGAGCGGGTAGAAGCCCGAGTCGAGGTCGAAGTTGCGACGGGAGAGCCGCACGTAGTGGCGGACGATCTCCGGCTCGGAGACCTCCGGCAGGCGCGGCGCCTCCTTGCGCTGGAGATGCGTCGGGAGCAGATCGTCGATGGCGACCTCGGGGACGTCGGTCTCCGGGCAGGTGAACGCCCGGCGGCCGGGCGCGCCCTTCTCGAAGATCGTCGTCGCGCGGTCGCGCTGCATCGGCGTCGCGCCGCCGAGGGTGGGAGCGGCCGTGCTCATGCGACCACCTCCTTCGTCGCGCCGGAGCGCTCCGCGGCGACCGCCTCCCCGAGGACCTCGGCGAGCCGGTCGATGTGCGCCTTCGACCGCTGCTCGGTGATCGCGACGAGCAGGCCGGTCGGGTGACCGCCCTCGTCGTGCCCGAGCGGGTAGCCGGGGTTGACGCCGGCGGCGCAGCAGCGCTCGACGACCCGCTCGACCGCCTCGAGGCCGTCGACGTCGAGGTCGAGCGCGAACTCGCGGACGACCGGCTGGTCGTGGAGCGTCGAGACGCCGTCGAGCGCCTTGAGCGTCTCGCGGGCGTAGTGCGTGCGCCGCAGGAGGAGCTCGCCGAGCTCGACGATCCCCTTGCGGCCGAGCCACGAGAGGTAGACGACGCCGCCGAGCGCGTTGAGCGCCTGCGACGTGCAGATGTTCGACGTCGCCTTCTCGCGGCGGATGTGCTGCTCGCGCGTCTGC
>NZ_JBLKKY010000037.1:0-47306 GCF_059438195.1 Paraconexibacter sp. | reverse complement strand
GGAAGGTCTGCTCCGTGAGGTCCTCGGCGTCGTGGTGGTTGCCGACCCGGTAGTACGCGTAGGAGTAGACGTCGCGCAGGTGCGCGCGGTACAGCTCGGAGAACTCGTGATCGAGCCGGGCCTTGTCCACGCGCGGAGCCTACTCGCCGGCCGGGCGCGACCTCGACCGGATGTCGCGCGCCGCCTCAGCGGCGTTCGATGAGGCGCCGCGCCTCGTCCGAGAGCGCCCTCGCCGTCTGCTCGACGAAATCCTTGGCGCCGTCGGCCTTCGTGCGACGGGTGCGCCGGACGCGCATGACGACGAGCGCCGCGCCGGCGGCGCCACCGAGGGCGGTCGCCGCCGCCGGGCGGACCCAGTTGCGCGGGTCGCGCATCGCGCCGAGCTCCCAGGACTCGAGCTCCTCCTGCGCGAGGTCGGCGATGTTCTCGAGCGTCTGCTCGAATCGCGCCGAGAGGTTCGCGGGCGGCTCGACCGGCTGCAGGGCACGCGCGACGAGGTGCTCGAAGTCGATGTCGCTGAAGGCGGTCTCGGACATGGCGTCCTCCTGGTCGCGACGGGAAGTCACGCGGCTCGGCGTCGCTGTCTCGGGGATGCGGCGGGCGCGGTCACCGCGTTGGCCCACGCGACGGCGTCGAGGCGCCCCTCGACGACGGCGGCGAGGCCGGTGACGCACGGGGCGGACACGCCGCCGGACTCCAGTGCGCTCGCGAGGAGCGGGAGCGCATCGAGCGACTCGGCGGCCTGCCCGAGACGCGGCTCGATCTCGACGCGCGGCACACCGGTGCCGAGGAGCTCGCCGGCGCGCCGGTTGCGGCTGCCGTCGGCGAGGACGGTCGCGACGAGGTCGCCGGCTCCCGCGAGTCCGGCGAAGGTCTCGGGGCGGCCGCCGCTCGCCCGGGACAGCGCGTCGATCTCCGCGAAGACCTTCCCGGCGGCCGCTCCGGCTGCGTTCGGCCCGACGACGCCGGCGGCGGCCGCCGCGAGCGCGGCGGCGTTCTTCGCCGCCGAGGCGAGCTCGACGCCCGTGACGTCGTCGGTCGTGACGACGTCGAGGCGCGCGGAGCGCAGGACGTCCGCGAGCTGGCGGGCGAAGCCCGCATCGGCGCTCGCGGCGACGAGCGAGGCGCCGTTGGCGAGCGCGTCCGCAGCGTGACCGGGGCCGCCGAGACACGCGACCGCCCGTGCGGCGCACCGCTCGGCGACGTACTCCGTCGGCCGCGTCGCGAGCGGGGCGACGAGGCCCTTCGCGAGGACGAGGACGCCCGCGCGGGAGGTGATCGCGCCTCCGTGGGCGGCCATCACCTCGGGGAGGGCGCGCGACGGGACCGCGAGGACGACGAGGTCGTGACCCGAGAGGTCGAGCTCGGCCGTGCGCACGGCGCGGACGCCGGAGGGGAGCGGGACGCCGGGGAGGTAGGCGGCGTTCTCGCCGGCCGCGCCGAGGAGGCGCGCCTGCTCCTCGCGCCGGCAGCCGAGATCGACCTCGATCCCGGCGCGCTCGAGGGCGACGGCGACGGCGGTCCCCCACGACCCCGCCCCGATGACCGCCGCGCGGCGGATCGGCGCGAGGCCGCCGAGCCACTCCCACTGGAGCATGACGCAGGGCCAGATGCGCTCGGTCACCGCGACGGCGAGCTGCGGGGACGGCGCCTCGACCCGCGGGAAGTGCAGCGGACGGCCGGCGCGGATGCGGACCTTGTGCGGCCGGATCCGCCACCCGCGGCGGATGCTCTCGGTGCCGTACACGGCGACCGGGACGACGGGCGCGCCGGTCTCGAGGGCGAGGCGGCCGACGCCGCGACGGGGCGAGCCGAGCGCCCCGGGGCGCACGCGCGTCCCCTCGGGGAAGATGAGGACGCCCTCGCCGCGCTCGAGGAGGGCCCGCGCAGTGTCCATCGCGCCCGCGTCACCTGCCCCCCGGTCGACGGGGAACGCGCCGAGGCTGTTGAGGATCCACCCGGTGAGGCGCTTCTCGAAGAGCTCCTTCTTCGCGACGAAGTAGATCGGGCGGCGGGCGAGCGTCGCGATGATGAAGGGGTCGAGGAAGCTGCGGTGGTTCGCGGCGAAGAGGACGGGCCCCTCCTGGGGCACGTGCTCGCGGCCGATCCGGCTGAGGCGGAAGTACAGATGGAAGAACGGCTGGAGCACGGCACGCACGAGCCAGTAGACGTACGGGTTGACGCCCTTGGTGCGGGCCCGCTCCTGCAGTGCGCGATTCTCCATCGCGAGGGATACCCGAGCTGATCGGCCTCGGTTACAGTCGTCGTACCCCCGTCATGACCTTCGACCGACCGAGAGCCCTCCGCGGCGCCCTGGCGGGCGCCATCGCCGCCGGCGTGTGGGCCGCGCAGCAGCCCGCCGACAAGCGCGTCTTCGGCGTCGACTACGACGATGCCGAGCTGCTCGGCAAGGCCGTCACCCGCAGCCCGGCGTGGCGACCGGTCGGCCTCGCGATGCACGTCGGCAACGGCGCAGTCTTCGGTGCGATCTACGCGTCCCTCGCCCCCCGCCTGCCGCTGCCGTCCTGGTCGCGCGGCCCGGCGGCCGGGCTCGCCGAGCACGTCGCCTCGTGGCCGCTCACGGCCTTCATCGACCGCGTCCACCCGGTCGGCGGCGACTTCCCCCGCCTCTTCGGGGACCGTGCGGCCTTCGCCCAGGCGACGTGGCGGCACGTCCTCTTCGGGGTCGTGCTCGGCGAGCTCGAGCGGCGGCTCAACCCGCCGGAGGCGCCGCCCGCGCGGCCGGTGCCTGGCGAGATGCTGTCGCCGAACGGTCATGGCGGCCAGGAGCGCGCCGCGGCGGTGACCGGTGCGGCGGTCGCCGCCGCGCAGGCCGCCGAGGCCGACGCGGGCGACGGCGAGTCGCCCGCGGACGACGCGGCCGAGTAGCCGGCGCCGGTGGGCCGGTCGTGCGCCGGGGCGCGCGCGGCCCGAGCGCGGATGGGCGCCGTCGAGGGTCGACTGAGGGTCGAATCGAACGCGCGTTGAATTCGCCCCCACATAGGGGGCCAAACGAACGCGCGTTGAATTCACCCCTCCCAGCAGAGGGTCGAATCGAACGCGCGTTGAATTCGCCCCCACATAGGGGGCCAAACGAACGCGCGTTGAATTCGCCCCGCCCAGCTGAGGGTCGAATCGAACGCGCGTTGGATTCGCCCCCACATAGGGGGTCAATCGAACGCGCGTTGAATTCGCCCCGCCCCGCCCCGCCCCGCCCACCCGCCCGCCACCCGGCGCGGGTGCTCAGGCGCGGCGGCCGTCGAGGACGTTGCGCTCCGCGAGCGCCGCGGCGTCCGGCCGCAGGTCGCCGAAGCTGAGGCGCCGGCCGTTCGACGACCGCAGGCGCAGCACGGCGCGCCGGCGCAGCGGCCGGCGGACGGCGTGGTCGACCTCGTCGACATCCGCGTGCCGGAGCTGGTGGACGCGCCCGGTCACCGCGTCGTCAGCCAGCCACAGGAGCCGCCGGTCGGTGACGGCGAGGACGACGGTCGGGCTCTGCCACGTCGAGGCGGGCGTGACGAGGCGGACGTCCTCGAAGGGCTCGAGCGCCCCGAGCAGCTCCGGCCCGAGCGCCGCGCGCATGCGGTCCGAGAGCCAGCTCCCCGGGCGCGGCCGGCTCGCCGGGGGGCGCCCCGCGGGCGCCGCCGGCCCGTGCTCCTCCCCCGCGCCGTTCCCGAACCGGATCTCGTCGTAGGCGGCGTTGAGCCGCGCCATCTGCGCATGGGCGGCCGGACCCTGAGCGACGTCGGGGTGCAACCGCTTCGCGAGGTCGCGGTAGGCGGCGCCGACCTCCTCGTCGGAGGCGTCCCGCGTGAGCCCGAGGACGGCGTACGGGTCGTCCACCCCGCACATGATGGCGACCCGAGCGTCCGGCCCCCGTCACGCGGGTCCGCAAGCCGGCGATCGGACTCGAACCGATGACCGTCCGCTTACAAGGCGGGTGCTCTACCAACTGAGCTACGCCGGCCGGCAGGACGAACGCTAGACGTTCCCGGGTACGCTCGTGAGGTGACCTCCCCCGCGACCGCGATCGTCCGGCCGCGTCTGCGCGGCGTCCTCCACCAGTACGCCTTCGCGGTGGCCCTCGCGCTCGGGGCGGCGCTCGTCATCGGCGCCGACGGCGGGCGCGCGACGCTCGCCGCGGCCGTGTACGCGGCCGGCGTCTGCGGCCTCTTCGGCGTGAGCGCCCTCTACCACCGGGTGCCGTGGTCGGACGCCGCCCGGCGCTGGATGCGGCGCGCGGACCACTCGATGATCTTCGTCTTCATCGCCGCGACGTACACGCCGATCGGGCTGCTCGTCCTCGACGGCCCGCTCGCGACGGTGATCCTCGCCGTCGTGTGGGCGTGCGCGCTCGGCGGCGTCGTCCTCCAGCTCGCGTGGGTCGACGCGCCGAAGCGCCTCCAGGCCCTGCTCTACATCGGGATGGGCTGGGTCGCGCTCGCCGCGATGCCGCAGCTGGTCGACCGCCTCGGCCTCGTGCCGGTCGGACTCATCGCCCTCGGAGGGGTCCTCTACACCGCCGGAGCCGTCGTCTACGCGCGGGAGCGTCCCGATCCCGCTCCGCACATCTTCGGCTTCCACGAGATCTTCCACCTGCTCGTCGTCCTCGCGGCCTGCACCCACTACGGCGTCATCGCGTTCAGCGTCGTGCCGACCGCCTGAGCGCGTCTCAGAGCCGGCGGCTGGACCGCGCGAGGACGCGACCGTCGTCGACGAGCACGGCCCGGATCGTCAGGCGGCCGCGCCGCAGGCTGCCGCGCAGCCGCGCGGTCGTCGCCCAGCGCCCGTCCCTCACGCGCGTGCGGACGATGCGACAGCCCGTCGTCCGTCCCCGCCGGCACACGCGCAGCGAGATCCTCCCGTCGCGGGAGGCGGTGCCCCGCACACGGAGCGCGCGGACGCGACGGGACGACCGCACGCGCCGCACCGATCGCACCCGGACCCTGTCACGTCGACGCTCGTCGGACGATGGCTCCTCGGGCGTCGTCTCCGGGACCGGCGAGACGGACGGGGCGGGGACCGGAGCGGGGACGGGAGGTGCGGGGGCCGGTGACGCCGGGGCGGGGTCGACCGCGGGCGTCGGCGCGGGCTCGACGGTCGGCGCGGGCTCGGGGGCAGGCGCGGGCTCAGGTGCAGGCGCCGGCGCAGGCTCGGCCACGGGAGGCAGCGCGGGCTCCGGCTCCGGCTCGGGAGGCGGCGGCGTCGTCGCCGTGACGAGCGCCGCCGCGTCGAGGGCGCCCCCGGAGACGCTCGTCCCGGCGAGCTGGGTCTCCGGCCGCGTGGTCGCGAGCAGCGCATCGCGGATCGCGCTCGCCGTCGCGCCGGGTGCGACGCTCCGGGCGAGCGCCGCCGCGCCCGCGACGTGGGGCGTCGCCATGCTCGTCCCGCTCATCCACCCGAGGCCCCCGCCAGGCACCCACGACAGGATCGACGTCCCCGGCCCCGACAGGTCGACGCTCGTCGCCCCGCGATTCGAGAACCAGGCGGGGGCGCCCTGGGGGTCGTGCGCTGCGACGCAGACGACGTTGGCCAGCGCGTAGGCGCACGGATACTGCGGCGTCTCGTCGACGTCGAGGGCGTCGTTGCCCGCAGCGGCGACGAGGAGGACGTCGGGGTGCCGGGCGATCGCGTCCCGGAGGTAGGTGCTCCAGCCGCTGCCCCCGAGGCTCGCGTTGACGATCCGCGCGCCGTGCGCCGCGGCGTAGTCGAAGCCGTCGGCGATGTCGCTCGTCCAGCCCGACCCCGCCTCGTCGAGGACCTTCACGGTGAGGAGCCGCGCCTCGGGCGCGACGCCGGCGATCCCCGACCCGTTGCCCGCGGCGGCGAGCGCGGTCCCCGCCACGTGGGTCCCGTGGCCGTGGTCGTCCGCGACGACGCCCGTCCCCGCCACGAGGTTCCAGCCCGAGACGTCGTCGACGTGCCCGTCGCCGTCGTCGTCGATGCCGTTGGCGGGCGTCTCCGCCGGGTTCACCCACGCCCGATCGGAGAGGTCGCCGATGGCGAGATCGGTGCCGGTGTCGAGGACGGCCATGGTGACGCCGGCGCCCCGCGTCGTGTCCCAGGCGTCGAAGACGCGTGCGTCCGGGAGTCCCCACAGGTCGCCGACCGCCGGATCGTCCGGTGCGGCGGCGAGCGTCCGGACGGGGTGGTCGGTCTCGACGGACGCGACGCGCGCGTCGCGCTCGAGACGGCGGCGCGCCGCGGCACCGGGCACGACGACCACCTCCGCACGCGGGCGGGCGAGCGAGCGGATGCGCTGCGCGCCCGCGGCGCGCGCCAGCGAGCGCCGCTCGGAGGTGTCCGTGCCCGCCGCGTAGCGCACGATGATCCGCTCCGATGCCGCCGCAGGTGCGGCGGGCGCGAGGAACGCGGCGATGGCGATGGCCGACGCCGCGACGCGGGGACCGAAGGAGCGGGCGGCCTTCACGCGACGGGCAACGGCCGAGGGCGGCCGGAGGCTGAGCGGGTCGGCCCGGGACGGACGACCCGCCGAGACCGCCCATCGCCAGAAGTCGTGATGTTACAGTTGGACGGACGATGTCACAGCGTCACAACACGCCGCTCGGCGGGCCCGGCCCAGGGGCCGACGCCGACCCGCCGGCCCCCGAGGACGATCCGCTGCTCGACGCCGTGCGCGCGTGCGTGCTCGCCGTCGGCGTGCGGAGGACGACCGCGACCGACGTCGCGCGTCGCGCCGGCGTGAGCCGGATGACCCTCTACCGGCGCTTCCCCGACGTCACGTCGATGATCGCCGCCCTCATGACCCGCGAGTTCACGGGCGTCGTCCGCGACGCCGCCCGCGACGCCGCGGAGCTTCCGTCCGGTCGCGCGCGCATCGTCGCCGGCGCGATCGAAGGCGCCGAGCGCATCGCGAGCCACCCGCTCTGGGTGCGCATCGTCGACGTCGACCCGGAGCTTCTCCTGCCCTACGTCACGCAGCGGCTCGGCGGAGTGCAGGAGGCGGTTCTCGCTCTCCTCGCGGCGCAGCTGCGCGACGGTCAGGCCGACGGCTCGGTCCGCACGGGCGATCCCGACGTCATGGCGGCGACGATCGAGCTCGCGCTGCGCGGCCACGTCCTCGCGGCGCAGTCCCTCGACGCCGAGCGGCGCGCGCGGACGGCCGCCGAGCTCACCCGGATGCTCGAGGGGTACCTCCGGCCGGAGGAGGCGCGCCCATGAGGGGTCCGGGGCTCCCGCGTCCCGTCGCCGCGCCGCGGCTCGACGCCCGCCGGCGCTCCGCGGACCTCGACGCCCTCGCCGACGGCCGGGAGGTCGACGTCCTCGTCGTCGGCGGCGGCATCACCGGCGCGGGCGTCGCCCTCGACGCCGCGACCCGCGGCCTCAGCGTCGCGCTCCTCGAGCGTCGCGATCTCGCCCACGGGACGTCGCGCTGGTCCTCGAAGCTCGTGCACGGCGGCCTGCGCTATCTCGCCCAGGGCGACGTCGGCGTCGCGTGGGAGTCCGCGGTCGAGCGCGCGCGGATCGTCGAGACGATCGCGCCGCACCTCATCCGCCCGCTCCCGTTCGTCGTCCCCCTCGGGGAGGACCTCACCGGCGCCTCGGCCCGCCTCCTCGGCGCCGGGCTGCGCCTCGGCGACGGCCTGAGGCGCGCCGCGGGCACGAGCGCTCGCACGCTGCCGCCGGCCCGGCGGATCACGGCCGCCGAGGCCCGCCGGTGGGTGCCGTCGCTCGGCGACGGCACGCTGCGCGGCGCCTATCTCCACTGGGACGCCCAGCTCGAGGACGACGCGCGGCTCGTCGTCGCCGTCGCGCGCAGCGCAGCCGCCCACGGCGCCCGCGTCATCACCCGGGCCGCGGTCGAGGCGGTCGACGCCGGAGGCGCCGACGCGATCGACGCGACGACGGGCCACCGGTTCCGCGTCCGCGCCCGCCACGTCGTGAACGCGACCGGCGCCTGGGCCTCCGGGCTCCACCCCGACGTGCGGCTGCGCCCGAGCATCGGCGCCCACGTGCTCCTCCCCGCCGCGTGCCTCGGCGACCCGTCCGCCGCCCTCACGGTCCCGGTGCCGGGCGCGACGGGCCGCTTCGTGTTCGCGCTGCCGCGTCCCGACGGGCTCGTGCTCGTCGGCCTGACCGACGACGCCCTCGACGACCCGGTCGTGCCGGAGGAGCCGGAGGTGTCCTCGCTGTCCGAGGCGTTCCTGCTCGAGACCGTCTCGCGCGCGCTCGAGGTCCCCCTCACGGGAGCCGACGTCGTCGGGCGCTTCGCCGGGGTCCGCCCCCTCCTCGACGCGGGCGGGGCGACGACGGCCGACGTGAGCCGGCGCCACCTCGTCGTCGAGGACGCGTCGACGGGGCTCATCACCGTGACCGGCGGGAAGCTCACGACGTACCGCCGCATGGCGCAGGACGCCGTCGACGTCATCGCGCGACGGCCCGGCGTCGCCGCCGGGCGGTGCGTCACCGCCGCGCTTCCGCTCGTCGGCGCCGGCCGCGTCACCGGCGGAACGGGAGCGCCGACCCGTCTCGTGCGCCGCTACGACGCGGAGGCGTCGGCGGTCGCCGCACTGGCCGACGGGCACCCGGGGCTCCTCACCCCTCTCGCCGACGGCGTCCCGTTCCTCGGCGTCGAGGCGCTGTGGGCGATCCGCGAGGAGGGTGCCCTCGACGTCGCCGACGTGCTCGACCGGCGCCTGCGGGCGGGGCTCGTCCCGGAGTGGAGGGCCGCCCTCGAGGCGCCCGTCGCCGCGCTGCTCGAGCGCGAGCGCCCGGCGAGCGAGGTGGCGCGATGAGCGAGGATCCGACCGCGCCGCGGATGCGCCCGCAGGGCTGGGGCGCCGGCGGGCACGACGCGCCGCTTTCGCCCTCGGCGCTCGCGCTCGTCCGCGACGAGCTCGGCGTTCCCGAGGGACCGCGCCGCGACCCCGTCCCGCCGTCGTCGATCTCGCTGCCCCCCTCCCACCTCGGCGCTGACGCGCGCACGGCCCTCGTCGCCGCCGTCGGGGAGGACGACGTCCGCGACGACGGCCCCACGCGGCTCGCCCACGCCGCCGGCCGCTCCTATCCCGATCTCCTGCGGCTCCGCTCGGGCACGGGGCTGCGCGCGCCCGACGCGGTCGTGTACCCCGCCACGCACGACGAGGTCGCCGCAGTGCTCGCGGCCTGCGCCGAGCACGGGCTCGCAGCGGTGCCGTTCGGCGGCGGGACGAGCGTCGTCGGCGGCGTCGAGCCGCTCGCCGGATCCGGCCACGCCGGAGTCGTCACGCTCGACCTCGCGCGGCTCGAGGGCCTCGTCGGACTGGACGCGCGCTCCGGTCTCGCCACCCTCGGCGCGGGCACGACCGGGCCCCGGGCCGAGGCGCTGCTCGCCGAGCACGGCCTCACGCTCGGCCACTACCCGCAGAGCTTCGAGTACTCGACGGTCGGCGGCTGGATCGCGACGCGCTCCGCCGGCCAGGCCTCGACCGGCTACGGCCGCGTCGAGGATCTCGTCGTCGGCCTCCGCGCGGCGACCCCCGCCGGCGAGATGCGCACCCTCGCGGTGCCGGCGACGGCGGCCGGCCCGTCCTTCCGCGAGGTCCTCGTCGGGTCCGAGGGCACGCTCGGCGTCATCACCGAGGCGACCCTGCGCGTCCGCCCGCGGCCCGCGGCGATCCGCGACGAGGCGTGGTCGCTCCCCGACCTGCGGACGGGCGTCGAGGCGCTGCGCGCGCTCGCGGCGGTCGGTGCGACACCCGCGATCACGCGCCTCTCCGACGAGGAGGAGACGCGGGTGCAGATGACGCTCGCCGGCGCGTCGACGTCCCTCACCGCGCTCCGCCGCTACCTCCGCCTCCGCGGGCACGGCAGCGGGTGCCTCCTCGTCCTCGGCCACGAGGGGACGGTGGACGCGGTCGCCGACGGCCGCGCGCGGACGGCGAGGATCCTCCGCCGACACGACGCCGTCGCGCTCGGCGCGCCCATCGGACGGCGCTGGAGGGAGGGCCGCTTCCACGCCCCGTACCTCCGCGACGAGCTCATGTCCCTCGGCGTCCTCGTCGACACGCTCGAGACCGCGACGACGTGGAGCGGGCTCCTCGAGCTCTACCGCTCGGTGGGGGCCGCGCTGCGGCGGTCGCTGCGCTCCGATCGAGGCCGGCCCGTCGTCATGTGCCACGTCTCGCACGTCTACGCGACGGGCGCGAGCCTCTACTTCACGTTCCTCGCCGCCGCCCGTGACGGCGACGAGCTCGCGCAGTGGCGGACGGCGAAGACGGCGGCGGGCGACGCGATCGTCGCGGCCGGAGGCACGATCACGCACCACCACGCGGTCGGGCGCGACCACGCCCCGTGGCTGCCGGCGGAGATCGGCGAGACGGGCGTGGGCGCGCTCCGGGCGCTCAAGGCGTCCCTCGACCCCGCCGGAGTCCTCAACCCCGGCAAGCTCGTCGACGGAGAGCCCGTCGGCTGACGCGCGGCGCCTCGAGGCCCTACCGCGCGAGCCAGGTGTCGCCGCGGCGGCCGAGGACGATCTCGGTGGCCTCTCCGTCGGCGACGATGTGGAAGCGCGCCTCGTCGTCCTCGGTGCCCGGCCGGTCGACGACCTGGACGAGGTGCAGCTCGTCGATGCGCCGGTCGGGGGCGCGGGAGGCGAACGCCTCGCGGGCGGCCGCCTCCATCGCCTCTCGCTGCCAGCCCTTGTCCTCGGCGTGGGCGTGGGCGAGGTGCTCGTTCGCCGCCTCGAGCCGGGCGCGGAACGACTCCTCGCCCGCGCGGGACCTCTTGGCGGCGGCGATCGATCCGCCGACGGCGAGGAGGATGAGGACGCCGACGACGGCGACGATGATGATCGCGAGGGTGCTCACGGCGCGCATCGTAGAGCGGCGCGCGGCGCGGCGGGTCCCGGCTCTCCCGTTCCGGGACCTCGCGGCGTCCGCCGACCGCGGTCGCAGATGCGCAGCCGCATGCGGCCCGAGCGAGCTACGCGAGGACCTCGCGACCGCGGAGGTGCGCCCCGACCTTGCGCTTCACGCGCTGGAGCGCGTTGTCGACGGTCTTCGCGTCGCAGCCGAGCCGCTCGCCGATCGCCTCGTAGCTGTTGCCGTCGAGGTAGAGGGACAGCACCCGGGACTCGAGCTCGGAGAGCACCGACGAGAGGCAGGCGACGAGCGCGCCGAGCTCCTCGCTCGACACGACCTGGTTCGCCGGATCGTGGACGGTCGGCCCCGCGATGACCTCGTCGAGGGTCGGCTCGCCCTCGGACGCGCCGGCCGGCGACTGCGAGAACGAGACGTACTGGTTGAGCGGCGTGTGCTTGTTGCGCGTCGCCGTCTTCACCGCCGTGATGATCTGCCGCGTGATGCAGAGCTCGGCGAAGTTGCGGAAGCTCGACTCGCGGTCGCTGCGGTAGTCGCGCACCGCCTTGTAGAGGCCGACCAGGCCCTCCTGGATGAGGTCGTCGCTGTCGCCGCCGGCGAGGAAGTACGACGAGGCCTTCAGCCGGACGAAGCCGTAGTAGCGGCGGACGATGCGGTCGTAGGCGACGGGGTCGCCGGCCTTCGCGAGGGCGAGCAGGTACCCGTCATCGACCTGAACTTGACCTTGAACGTTGTGGGAGAGACGTGCCACGAGGGTTCCTTTCGGCCGAATCGCAGGGCGTTTTCGGCAAGCGGGAGTTCCTCAGTGGCGCACTCCTCCCCTGGCGCCATCTGACTTGTGAGGCCTTCGACCCGAGGGCTCGACCTGAGGTCGAAGGTGATGTTGCGGGCGAACCTATTGACTGTTATGTCCCGCTGTCAAGCATCTCGGACGGATTGCAAGTTCTCGTGCGTGCGCGGGGCTCCGGCCGAGGGCGCCGACGCTGGTGGTCGGGCGGGCGCCGTGACATTCCCCTTCGCTCTCGCCTCCGCCTCCGGCTCCGGCTCGGACGCCGCTCAGGGGAACGTCACGTCCCCCGCCCATCCATCGCGGGCTGGGTCCGGATCCCCGCGGCGCCGCGGCGCTTCGCCATGGACGGCACGGCCGGCGGCCCGCCCTTGCGCGGAGCCGGGTGGCGCGGACGCGACGCGAGATGGAGGACCGACAGGCCCCGAAGCTGCGCAGCAGCGGGCGCAGCAAGTCCGTGACACGGGGCGCCGCTGTGCCGCTCACGCCCGTGCGGGGTGGGAGGCGACGTTCCCCGGAGCGGCGTCGCAGAACGGCCGGAGGCCGGACTGCGGAGCGCAGGGGAATGTCGACTCCCGCCCCGACCAGAGCGTCAGTTCATCTCATCCAGCGCCGCCCCGATGACACGCGACGCCGTCAGAGGGATCTCTGCGTGGAAGAAGTGCCCCGCGCGTTCGAGGAGCGTCACCGGGCCCGCCGTCGGGATCGTCTCGGCGAGGCGGACGCCCGAGTGCAGCGGCAGGAACATGTCGTCGGTGGCCCAGATGACGTGCGCGGGCTTCTCCCAGCGCTCGAGGGTCGGGACCGCGTCGAGCGTCCAGCGGTTCGACTGCGAGCGCACGTAGGTCCTCCAGGCGTCGAGGTCCTCCCCGCCGGCCCGCAGGGCGTGGAACCAGTCCTCGATGAGCGCGGGCGCGAGGCGGCCGCGGTGGACCGTGCGCGGCATCGGCCAGACGTCGCAGAGCAGCCGCTCGAGGATCCCGGTCCGGCCGAGCCACTCCGTCGGCCCGCGGAGCGCGGCGAGTCGCATGAGGACCTCGACGGCGGGCACCGGCCAGTTGTCGAAGCAGACGACGTCGCAGAGGACGACGCCGGCGATCCGGTCCGGGTGACGGACCATGAGCTGCTGGACGTGCGAGCCGCCCTGGTCGTGGGCGACGACGAGCACCTCGTCGAGCCCGAGGTGGTCGAGGAGCGCGGCGAACGCGTCCGCCTGGCCGGGGCTCGACACGTCCACGCCCGGACGAGCGCGGGAGCGCCCGAGGCCGAGGAGGTCGGGTGCGATGCAGTCGTAGCGCTCACCGAGAGCGCCGAGGAGCGGCTCCCAGAGGCGCGCCGAGGTCGGGATGCCGTGGACGAAGAGGACGGGCGGCCCCTCCCCGTGCCGGAGGTGCGTCACGGTGCCGACGTCGAGGTCGGCCTCGAGACGCGGGAGCGTGCCGACGGCGAGCGTCGGCTCCTCCTGGGGCGGGGTCGGCGTCGAGCGTGCTTCGAACATGCGACGAGTCTCGCATGTCCTTTGACGCAGTGTCAGGTCGACGCCGCGCGGGCGCGCACGATCTCGTAGAGGAGAGCCGACGCGGCCGCGCTCACGTTGAGCGACGAGATCCGGCCCGCGAGCGGCAGGGCGACGAGCGCGTCGCACGTCGCGCGGACCCGCGGTCGCAGGCCGCGCCCCTCCGCGCCCAGGACGAGCACCACGCCGCCGCGATAGTCGGGGCGGGTCCAGGGCACCGCGCCCTCCTCCCCCGCGGCCCCGTACACCCAGCAGCCCGCGTCCTTCGCGGCGGCGAGCGCGTCGGCGAGGTTGCCCACGCGCGCGATCGGCAGGTGCTCGACCGCGCCGGCGCTCGCCTTCGCCGCCGCCGCGGTCACCTCTGCGCTGCGACGCTCCGGCAGGAGCAGGCCCGTCGCGCCCGCGCACTCCGCGGTCCTCGCGATCGCGCCGAGGTTCTGCACGTCCTGGACCTCGTCGAGCGCGACGAGGAGCGGCTCCTCGACCGCCAGCAGCGCGTCGACGTCGGCGTAGGGGTACGGCCCGGCCTCGGCGCAGACGCCCTGATGACCGCTCGAGCCACACCGGCGCTCGATGTCCTCCGCCGTCGCGATCGTCGGCGACAGCTCGTCGAGCCATCGCTCGCTGCGCACCGTCGCGGAGGTGGCCCACACGTCGCGGACGGGGCGCCGCCCGGCGCGCAGCGCCTCGCGGACCGCGTTGCGTCCGTAGAGGACGGGCGGCCCCGGCGCCGGCGAGCCCCCCGGCGGGGAGCCGCCGCGGCGACGCCCTCGCGGCCGCTGGCCCCGGCGGTCCCCCATCAGCGCCGCGGCCGCAGCTCGGCGCCGTCGGGGCCGTCCCTGACCTCCCAGCCGCGCGCCGCGAGCTCGTCGCGGAGCCGGTCGGCCTCGGCGAAGTCCTTCGCGGCACGCGCCTCCTGGCGACGCTCGAGGAGCGCGAGATCCTCGGCGGCGGGACCCGTCTGCGCCGCATCCGCCTCCGCGTCGAGCGTCCCGTCGAGGCCGAGGATCCAGAGCATCTCGCGGAGGTCCGCGTCGCCGACCGTCTCTCCGGCGTCGATCCGCCGGTTCGCCTCGCGAACCCACTCCCACACGACGGCGAGCGCCTCGGGGGTGCGGAAGTCGTCGGCGAGGGCCGCGAGGAAGCGCTCGCGCAGCGGCGCGAGATCCTCCGGGGACGGCTCGCCGCGGCCGAGGCGCCGCCCGGTCTCACCGAGCCGCCGCACGTTCGCCGCCGCGCGGCCGAGGGCGGCGTCGTCGAAGACGAGGGGCTGCCGGTAGTGCCCCGTGGAGAAGAGGAGGATGAGGGGGTCGCGCCCGTGCGCGGCGACGACGTCCGGGAGCAGGGCGATGTTGCCGACGCTCTTCGCCATCTTCTCGGCGCCCATCTGGAGCATCCCGTTGTGCATCCAGATCCGCGCGAGCTCGGCGCCGCGCGCGGCCCGGGTCTGCGCCGCCTCGTTCTCGTGGTGCGGGAAGACGAGGTCGTTGCCTCCGCCGTGGATCTCGAACCCGACGCCGAGCAGCGACTCCGCCATCGCCGAGCACTCGATGTGCCAGCCGGGACGTCCGCGGCCCCACGGCGCGTCCCAGGCGGTGTCCTCGCCTTCCTTCTGGGCCTTCCACAGCGCGAAGTCGAGCGGGTCCTCCTTGCGCCCGAGGAGCTCGGGGTCGGCGTCCTCCCCCTGGTCCATCTCGTCGAGATGGCGGTGCGAGAGCGCGCCGTAGTCCGCGTCGGAGCGGACGCGGAAGTAGACGTCGCCGTCGACGACGTAGGCGGCGTCGCGCGCCAGGAGGTCGTCGATGAGGGCGATGATGCCCTCCATGGTCCCCACCGCGGTCGGCTCGTGGTCCGGGCGGCCGAGACCGAGGAGGTCGGTGTCGGCGACGTAGTGCGCCGTCATCTCCGCCGCGAGCTCGGTCGACGGCACGCCCCGCTCGCGGGCCGCGTCGTAGATCTTGTCGTTGACGTCGGTGATGTTCGCGACGAACGTCACCTCGTAGCCCTCGTGCTCGAGGAAGCGCTTCAGCAGCGAGAAGACGACGAACGGGCGGGCGTTGCCCACGTGGATGCGGTTGTAGACGGTCGGCCCGCACGCGTAGATGCCGACGCGGCCCGGCTCCCGCGGCTCGAGCGGGACGAGGGCGCCGCGGCGCGTGTCGTGGAGACGGATCTCGCGCATCGCGCCGATCATCGCATCGGGACGCACGTCACGGTCGCCATCGCGACGGCGCCTTCCCCGCGGCCGACAGGCCCCATGCCCTCGCCCCGCGTGGCCTTCACGTTGACGCAGCCGGCCTCGAGGCCGAGGGCGTCGGCGAGCCGCTCGGCCATCGCCCGCTTGTGCGGCGCGAGCTTCGGCCGCTCGAGGAGCACGGTCGCGTCGGCGTGGACCGGCCGCCACCCCGCCTCGGCGCAGCGCGCGACCGCCTCGCGGAGCAGGCCGATCGAGTCGGCGCCGCGGAAGCGCTCGTCCGTGTCGGGGAAGTGCTCCCCGATGTCGCCGAGGCAGGCGGCGCCGAGCAGCGCGTCGATGACCGCGTGGGTGAGCACGTCGGCGTCGGAGTGGCCGTCGAGCCCGTAGTGGGACTCGATCGGGACGCCGCCGAGGACGAGCGAGCGGGACGGGTCGGTCGTCAGCCGGTGGGTGTCCCACCCGATCCCCGTCCGCGACGGCGGGTGGACGGCCGGCTCCGTCATCCCGCGGGACCGATCTCGACGAGCCGCCGCTCGCGGCCCTCGAAGACGCAGATCTCGCGGACCCCGACCTTCTCGAGGAGGAGCATCGCCTCGTCGTAGCCGTGGCCGACGTGCTCGGGCGCGTGCGCGTCGCTCGAGAGCGCGAGCGGCACGCCCGCATCGACGAGCATCTCGAGGAACGCGAGCGCCGGGTAGATCTCGCCGACCGGCTTGCGCAGGCCCGCCGTCGAGACCTCGGCGGCGGCGCCCCCCTCGAGGATGCCGTCCATCGCGATCTCGTAGTAGTAGCGGAGGTCCTTCGTCGGCCACGGGCGCTCCGATCCCCACACCTTCACGAGGTCGGGGTGGGCCATGATGTCGTACATCCCGGTGGCGGCGGCCTCGCCGAGGAGCTCGAAGTAGCGCCGCCAGACCTTGTCCGGGTCGTCGGACGCCGTCCACACGTCGTACTTGTCGTAGTCGACGGCGTGGTCGCCGACGAAGTGCACCGAGCCGAGCACGTAGTCCCACGGGCGCCCCTCGAGGAGCGAGGCCATCCGATCCTCCCGCCCGAGGACGAAGTCGGCCTCGATGCCGAGACGGAGGTCGGTCTCCTCGCGGACGAACGCGCAGTACTCGTCGATGTCGTCGAACGAGCTGTCGCGCCAGTACTCGTGGTCCCAGACCTCGAGGGCCTGGGTGAAGCGGTAGATGTGCTCGCTCACCCCGAGCTCCTCGATCCCGCGGTCGCTCGCCGCCGCGCGGTAGCGCTCGGCGTTCGCCGCGGTGAAGTAGCGGCTCGACGGCGTGTCCGGCCCGTCGGGTCGGAGATGGACGTGGTAGTCGGTGAGCATCTAGCGGCTTTCCTTCCGGGCGCCCCTGCCAGGGTCCGTGCGGTCGGTGAGGAGGAGCTCCGCGAGCCGGAGGTCCTCCGGTGTCGTCACCTTCATGTTGGCGCGGGGGGATGGTACGAGGACGACCCGCCCGCCCGTCGCCTCGACGAGCGACGCGTCGTCCGTCGCTGCCGCGAGGACGTCGTCGGGCTGCGCGAGGACGCGCTCCAGGACGTCCCTCCGGAAGACCTGCGGCGTCTGGACCGCCCAGAGGCGCGAGCGGTCGAGCGTCGCGGTCACGACGGGCGGCGCGCCGTCGCCGGCGACGACGGCCTCCTTCACGGTGTCGGTGACCGGGGCGGCGGCGACCGCGGCGTCGACCGTCGCGTCCTCCATCGCCGCGAGGCAGTCCGCGACGATCTCCGCGGTGAGGAGCGGCCGCGCGGCGTCGTGGACGAGGACGACGTCGATGCTGTCCGAGAGGGCGGCGAGCGCGTTGCGGACGGAGTGCGAGCGCTCCGCGCCGCCCGGGACCCCGCGCAGCGGCGAGCGGGCGCCGGGAAGCGCCCCGGCCGACGAGACGCCCTCCGGCTCGGCGACGACGATCTCCGCGATGCCGGGCGCGCGGTCGAGGACCTCGAGGCTCCAGGCGAGCATCGGGCGGCCCCCCAGGACGACGAACGCCTTGGGTCCGTCGGACCCAAGGCGCTCGCCGCGGCCGGCCGCGACGACGAGCGCGGCCGCCCGGATGTCGTCGGGGACCGTCAGCCCTTCGCGCCGATCTTCTCGCCCGCCGAGTCGGCGAGGAGCTGGTCGAGGTGCTCCTCCGCCTCGTCCTCGCTCTTGTCGAGCGCGTACATGAGCTCGCTCGCGAGGATCTTCTTCGCCCGCGTGAACATCTGCTTCTCGCCCGTCGAGAGGCCCTTCTCGTGCTCGCGCAGCGCGAGGTTGCGCACGACCTCGGCGAGCTCGTAGATGTCGCCGGTCTTGATCTTGTCGCGGTTGTGCTTGAACCGGCGGTTCCAGTTCTTCGGCATCTCGGAGACGTCGTCCTGGAGGACCGCCAGGACCTTCTTCACCGTCTCCTCGTCGATGACGCGACGCAGGCCCGTGAGCCCGGCGTTCTCGCACGGGACCATGACGGTCATGTCGTTGTGGAGGATCTTGATGGTGAGGTACTCGCGTTCCTCACCGAACATCTTGCGGAGCTCCTTCTTGAGGACCTTTCCGGCCCCGTGGTGCGGGTAGACGACGTGATCACCGCACTCGAAGTCGATGTTCTCGACGGGAGCGGGCTCGAGGTCCTCGAGCAGGCCGTCCTCGGTGATGTCGGTGTCGGAAATGGTCTTCCTCCTTGTTCAGCCGGACGGGGGTGCCGCGCCGGGGTGCGTCAACAGCGAGTTCGGGTTCGGGTGCGACCCCCGACGCGTGCGGTGCATCACGTCTGGAGGTAGCGGTCCACGAGGTTGATCTCCTGCAACCGGCGAAGGCCCTCGCGGATCTCCTTCGCGCGGATCTCTCCCACTCCCTCGACGGCTTCGAGCTCCGCGTCGGTGGTGGCGAGCATCTCGTCGAGCCCGCCGAACTCCTGCACGATGCGCTGGACGACCAGCTTCGGCAGGCGTGGGATGCGCCCGAGGATCCGGTAGCCGCGGGGCGACACCGGATAGTCGAGCGTGTTGAGCTTGCGGTCGTGGCCGAGCACCTCGCCGAGCCTCCCGAAGTCGAGGAGGTCGGAGTGCGGGAGCCGGCTGATCTGATCGAGCGCGGCGGCGAAGCCCTCGTCGCTCGAATCGATGAGGTAGTCCCGGACGAGGGCGGCCTTGTCGGCGGTCGTGCCGACCATCGTCTCCTCGAGCTGCATCTCGATGAGGCGGCCCTCCGTGCCCAGCTCGACGATGTAGCGCTCGATCTCGACCGCCATGCGCGTGACGAGCTCGGCGCGCTGGAGGACCGTGAGGACGTCGTGGAGCGTCGCCCCGCCCTCGAACTCGAGCGCGGTGAGGCGCGTGGAGACCTGGTCGAGGCGCGTGCGGTACTTGTCGAGCGTCGCGAGCGCCTGGTTGGCCTTCGCGAGGACCACGGGGATGTCCTCGAGGATGTACTTGCCGCCGTCGACGTAGAGCGAGACGACCTCGCGGCGCTGCGAGATCGCGATGACGAGCGCGTCGGTCTGCTTGCTCACGCGCTCGGCGGTCCGGTGCCGCGTGCCGGTCTCGAGCGAGAGGATCGTCGGGTCCGGCATGAGCTGGACGTTCGCCATCGCGATCTTCGTCGCGCTCGCGTTGAGCGTGATCGCGCCGTCCATCTTCGCGACCTGGTAGAGCAGCGCCGGCGTGTAGTCGATGTCGAGCTTGATGCCTCCCGAGAAGAGGAAGCTCAGCTCGTCGGTGTCGCCGATGACGATGAGGCCGCCGGTGCGCGCGTGGACGATGTTGTCGATCCCCTCGCGCAGAGCGGTGCCGGGGGCGACCATCTCGAGGGCCTTGACGAGACGGGGCTCTTGGCGACCCTCCAGGTCGCCTCTCTCATCCCCGGAACGCTGGGCCATCGGGTCCGATTCTACCAGCCTTCCGGGATTTTCCTTATCTCATCTTGAGGCTCGGCGGCGTCCCGCCCGTGCGGGGCCGCCCGGCCGGCTCGTCAGGCCGCGGCGCGGGCGGCGCCGGCGGGCGGGCCCAGGACCGCCCGCAGCGCATGGCGGAGCGTCGGAGAGCCCTCCGGGGACACGATCGGCTCGAGGCCGAACTTGCGCGCCTCCTCCCGCCGCCGCTCCGCGTGGGCGACCGAGCGGAGCTCGCCCGTGAGCCCGATCTCGCCGAAGCACGCCACGGGGACCCGCGACTCCTCGCCGCCGGCGGGGACGCCGCGGGCGGCGCTCGCGACCGCGAGCGCGATGGCGAGGTCGGCGCCCGGCTCGTCGATGCGGACGCCGCCGACGACGTTGACGAAGACGTCGGCGGTCCCGGTCCCCACGCCGGCGTGCCGGCCGAGGACCGCGAGGACGAGCGCCAGCCGGTTGCGGTCGATGCCGTTGCAGACCCGCCGGGGCGGCACGATCTCGCTCGGGGAGACGAGCGCCTGCACCTCGACGAGGAGGGGGCGGCTGCCCTCCATCGAGGCGAGCACGACGCTGCCCGGGCTCCGCGTCGCCTCGCCGACGAAGCGCGCGCTCGCGTCGAGGACCTCGACGAGACCGTCCCCGGCCATCTCGAACACGCCGGTCTCGTTCGTCGAGCCGAAGCGGTTCTTCAGCGCGCGGAGCGTCCGGTACGTCCTCTCCCGCTCGCCCTCGAACTGGAGCACGCAGTCGACGAGGTGCTCGAGCACGCGCGGCCCGGCGAGCGACCCCTCCTTCGTCACGTGCCCGACGAGGACGACGGCGGTGCCCTGGACCTTCGCGACCCCCATGATGCGGGACGCGACCTCGCGGACCTGGCCGACGGAGCCCGGGGCCCCCGTCAGCTCGGCCGCGTGCAGGGTCTGCACCGAGTCGACGACGCAGACGTCGGGCCGCTCCGAGGCGATCGTCGCCACGACGGTGTCGAGGTCGGTCTCGGCGAGCACCGGGACGTCGAGGGCCGGCCCGGAGAGCCGCTCCGCCCGCAGACGGATCTGCGCGGCCGACTCCTCCCCCGACACGTAGAGGGTCCGGCGCCCCTCGCCGGCGAGCCGGCCGAGCGCCATGTTCGTGAGCGTCGACTTGCCGATCCCGGGAGAGCCGCCGAGGAGGACGAGCGAGCCGGGGACGAGCCCGCCGCCGAGCACGCGGTCGAGCTCGCCGATCCCGGTGCGCAGCCGCGCGACCCTGACCGCCTCGACGTCCCTCAGCGGGGTGACCCGTGCGCCGGCCGCCCCTCCGCGCGCCCCGTTGCCGCCACGGGCCGCGCGGGCCCCGCTCGCCGGAGCGGGTCGCGCCTCCTCCACGAGCGTGTTCCAGTCCCCGCACCCGGGGCACTGCCCCATCCAGCGCGGCTCGCTGTGGCCGCAGGCGCTGCAGACGTGGACGGTCGACGGTCGGCCCATGGGCCGCCAAGGGTAGGGACGGGGTCCGACGGCTCCGCCGGCGGGACTCTCGGATCAGATCCCGGGACCGCCGACGAGCGCGCCGAGGACTCCGATCGTGCCGCAGAAGGCGACGAGGAGGACGACGGAGAGGCCGCTCACGGTGCGCATCGTCCATTGGAACGCGCGCCGAGGCGCGGGGTTGCGCCCTTGCGGCGCTCACTCCCGCGCACGGACGCGCGAGCGGAACCCCTCGGGCCCGTGCGACCCGTCGCAGAACGGCTTCGTCGCCGACATCCCGCACCGGCAGAGGACGATCGTGTCGCCCGCCGGCACGTCGAGCTCGGCGCCGTCGGGGTCGATGAGGCGCACGGGGCCCGTCACCTTGTACGGGCCGTCGTCCCGGACCTTGATCTCGATCACGCGGGCTCGCGCGCCGAGATGATCTCGGCGAGGCGATCGGCGAGCTCCGGGGAGAGCTTGCGGAGCCGCTTGGTGTCCCAGCGGTCGAGGGTGATGAGCCGCATCGGCGTCGTCGCGACGACCGTGGCGTTGCGCTGCTCCTTCGAGAGCACCCCCATCTCGCCGACCACGTCGCCTGCCCGGAGGCTGGCGATGTGCTCGCCGCCGCGCTCGACCTTCGCCTCGCCCTCCTCGATCGCGAGGAGCTCGTAGCTGTAGTCGCCCTCGCGGACGAGCTCCTTCCCGGCGGGCACGGAGACCTCCGCCGCGAGCGTCGCGATGTGTTCGAGGTCCTGCGGCGAGAGATCGGCGAAGAGGGGAATGCCCTTCAGGCGTGACGCGTCCACGGGTGTCGTTCCTCCGGTCGGGATGTCGACGTGACCGCCGCATCCTGACGCATCGCCCCCGCGGAGTGGGAAAACCACCCCACGACGCGCGAAGGGCGGCCGTCGAGGCCGCCCTTCGCGGGAATTCCGGTACCGCGCGGCGCGCGGATCAGGACTCGTCGTCGCCGCTGGGCTCGTCGCCCTCGTCCGACGGCGGCGACTCGAGCTCGCCGGCGGGCTGCCGGCCCTGCTCGGCGGTGCCGCCCTCGGCCCCGACGGTCGCCGGCACCTTCTTCGGCGGCGTCTTCGGCGCGATGATCGAGAGCTTGACGGGGTTCTCCTCGTCGTCCTCGGCGCCGCGCTCCACCAGGACCGTCCCGCCGGGCACGAGCTCGGCGCGGAGGACGAAGTCGGCGAGCGGATCCTCGATGTAGCGCTGGATCGCCCGGCGCAGCGGACGGGCGCCCATCGCCGGGTCCCAGCCCTTCTCGACGAGGAACTCCTTGGCGTCCTCGGCCACCTCGAGCTGCAGCTCGCGCTCCGCGAGGCTCTCGCGGACGCGGAGGAGGAGGAGCTCGACGATCTCCTTGATCTCCTCCTTCTGCAGCTTGTGGAAGACGATGACGTCGTCGATCCGGTTGAGGAACTCGGGGCGGAAGACCTTCTTCAGCTCGCCCATGACCCGCGCCTTCATGTCGTCGTAGGTCATGCCGTGGTCCTCGTCGCCGACCGAGAAGCCGAGCGGGGTGTTCCGCGCGATCTCGGAGGCGCCGATGTTCGACGTCATGATCACGATCGCGTGACGGAAGTCGACCGTGCGGCCCTGCGAGTCGGTGAGCCGGCCGTCCTCGAGGATCTGCAGGAGGATGTTGAAGACGTCCGGGTGCGCCTTCTCGATCTCGTCGAGGAGGAGCACGCAGTACGGCTTGCGCCGCACCGCCTCGGTGAGCTGGCCGCCCTCGTCGTAGCCGATGTAGCCGGGAGGAGAGCCCACGAGGCGCGAGACCGCGTGCTTCTCCATGTACTCGGACATGTCGATGCGGATCATCGCGTCCTCGTCGCCGAAGAGGAACTCGGCGAGGGTCCGCGCGAGCTCCGTCTTGCCGACGCCGGACGGGCCGAGGAAGACGAACGAGCCGGTCGGGCGCTTCGGGTCCTTGAGGCCCGCGCGCGAGCGGCGGATCGCCTTCGAGATGACCTCGACGGCCTGGTGCTGCCCGATGACGCGCTTGTGGAGCTCGTCCTCCATGCGCATGAGCTTCGCGGTCTCCGCCTCGGTGAGCTTGAAGACCGGGATGCCCGTCCACATCGAGACGATGTCGGCGATCTCCTCCTCGCCGATCTTGGGGCGCTCCTGGCCCTCGGCTTCGCCGGCCTCCCACTGCTCCTCGAGCTCGCGCTTCTTGTTCGTGAGCTGGCGCTCCTGGTCGCGGAGGTTCGCGGCCTTCTCGAACTCCTGCGCCTCGATCGCCGCCTCCTTCTGGCGGCGCGTCGTCTCGATCTCCTCCTCGAGCTCCCGGTAGACGGGCGGGGAGGTCATCGACTTGATGCGCATGCGCGAGGCGGCCTCGTCGATGAGGTCGATCGCCTTGTCCGGCAGCTGCCGGTCGGAGATGTAGCGGTCGGCGAGCTCGGCGGCGGCCTCGAGGGACTCGTCCGTGATCTCGATCTTGTGGTGCTCCTCGTAGCGGTCGCGCAGGCCCTTGAGGATCTGCACGGTCTCCTCCGTCGACGGCTGGTCGACGCGGATCTGCTGGAAGCGCCGCTCGAGCGCCGAGTCGCGCTCGAGGTACTTGCGGTACTCGTCGAGCGTCGTCGCGCCGATCGTCTGGAGCTCGCCGCGGGCGAGCGCCGGCTTGAGGATCGAGGCGGCGTCGATCGCGCCCTCCGCGGCACCCGCGCCGACGAGGTTGTGGAGCTCGTCGATGAACAGGATGATGTCGCCGCGCTGGGTGATCTCCTTCATCACCTTCTTGAGGCGCTCCTCGAACTCGCCGCGGTACTTCGACCCGGCGACGAGCGCCGCGAGGTCGAGCGTGTAGATCTGCTTGCCCTTGAGGAGCTCGGGCACGTCGGCGTTCGTGATGCGCTGCGCGAGGCCCTCGACGACGGCGGTCTTGCCGACGCCCGGCTCCCCGATGAGGACGGGGTTGTTCTTCGTGCGGCGCGAGAGGATCTGCATGATCCGCTCGACCTCGGTCTCGCGACCGACGACGGGATCGAGCTTGCCGTCGGCGGCGAGCTTCGTGAGGTTGCGGCCGAACTGGTCGAGGAGCTTCGAGTTCTTCTTGCCCTCGCCCTGCGCCCCGGCGCCGGCCTGACCCGCGGCGCCCTGGCCGGCGCCCGCGCCCTGCCCGGAGCCCGAGCGGCGGCCGCCCGGCCCGGAGAGCATGCGGATGACCTCGTTGCGGATCTTCTCGGAGTCCGCGTCGAAGTCGAGGAGGATCCTGGCGGCGACGCCCTCGTTCTCGCGCACGAGGCCGAGGAGGATGTGCTCGGTCCCGATGTAGTTGTGGCCGAGGCTCAGCGCCTCGCGGAGGGCGAGCTCGAGCACCTTCTTCGCGCGCGGCGTGAACGGGATCTGGCCCGACGTCACCTCTTCACCCGACCCGACGATGCGGACGACCTGAGCGCGGACGCGCTCGACGGTGATGTCGAGACTCTCGAGCACGCGAGCGGCGAGACCCTCCTCCTCCCGGAGGAGTCCGAGGAGGATGTGCTCGGTCCCGATGTAGTTGTGCTTGAGCGTCCGCGCCTCTTCCTGCGCGAGAACGACGACCTGTCGGGCCCGTTCAGTGAATCGCTCGAACATCGTCTGCTGATCCTTCCTGCTGGCGGCGGCTGGTCGTCAGCGGTGGGGTGGGGCGTGGTTCGGACTCGTCGGTGGTGTTCAGGGGATGCCGAAAGACCCGACTGCTCATATATTCGGCCGCGGGGCCGAAGAAGATGAGTCCATCAGGTCGGAAGGCGAGCATGGGTCATGCTACCAACCGCCTTCTCGCTCCCCAGGAGGACCGTCAGGCGAAACCTCCCGGGGGGCCGCCTCGCCCCCGTGGACACGCGCCGAGGGCCCCGGCGCGCCGCGGCGAAGAGGCCTCACGCCTCTCGCATCGCGGGGAAGAGCACGACGTCGCGGATCGAGCGCCTGCCCGTCATCACCATGACGAGCCGGTCGATCCCGAGGCCGAGGCCGCCCGTCGGCGGCATCCCCTGCTCGAGCGCCTCGACGAAGACCTCGTCGTAGGGCTGGGCCTCCTCGTCGCCCTCCATCGCGAGGCGCGCCTGGGCCTCGAAGCGCTCGCGCTGGACGTCCGGGTCGTTGAGCTCGGTGAAGGCGTTCGCGATCTCCATCCCGGAGCAGAAGGCCTCGAAGCGCTCGGTGAGGCCCTCCTCGCTGCGATGGGCCTTCGCGAACGGCGACAGCTCGACGGGGTAGTCCATGACGATCGTCGGCTGCTGGAGCGTCGGCTCGACGTGCTTGGAGAGGAGGTCGTCGGCGAGCGCAGGCCACGAGAGGCCCTCGGTGGGCATCGTCAGGCCCCGCTCGTGGATCGCCGCCGCGAGCGAGTCGGCGTCGCGGTGGGCGAGGATGTCGATCCCGGTCGCGTCGCGGATCGAGCCGACGAACGTGATGCGCCGCCAGGGCGGCGTGAAGTCGATGGGGTGGGCGGGATCGAGCTCGATCGCCTCGGCGACGCCGCCCACGAGGCGCTCGAGGCGCGCCGCCGCGTCCTCGTAGTCCGCGTAGGCCTCGTACCACTCGAGCATCGTGAACTCGGGGTTGTGCTTGAAACTGAGGCCCTCGTTGCGGAAGTCCTTGCCCAGCTCGTAGACGCGCTCGAGCCCGCCCACGATGCAGCGCTTGAGGTAGAGCTCGGTCGCGATGCGGAGGTAGAGCGTGCGGTCGAGCGCGTTGTGGTGCGTCGTGAAGGGACGTGCCGCGGCGCCGCCGTAGATCGGCTGCAGGACCGGCGTCTCGACCTCGACGAAGCCCTCGTCGTCGAGCTGCCGGCGGACGGCGGCGATGATCTTCGCCCGCGTCGTGAAGAGCTCGCGGGTCTCCGCGTTCGCCATGAGGTCGAGCTCGCGGCGGCGCTGGCGCAGCTCCTGGTCGTGGAGGCCGTGGTGCTTGTCCGGCGGCGGGCGCAGCGACTTCGCGAGGACCGCGAAGTCCTCGACCCGCAGCGACAGCTCGCCCCGCTTCGAGCAGAACGCGACGCCGTCGACGCCGACGAGATCGCCGAGATCGAGCGAGAGGAGGCGCTCCATGCGCTCCTCCCCGAGGACGTCGAGCTTCGCCTGGATCTGGAGGCGGCCGCTGCGGTCGTCGACGTCGAGGAAGGCCATCTTCCCCTGGCCGCGACGCGCGTGGAGACGCCCGGCGATCCGGTGCCGGGACTCCGTCTCCTCGCCGGGCTCGAGCGCGGCGTGGGCGGCGCGGACGTCGCCGATCACCTCGACCCCCGCGTAGGCGTGCGGGAAGGGGTCGATCCCGTCGGCGCGAAGCCGATCGAGCTTCTCGCGCCTGACGGCGAGGAGGTCCCCCTCGGGAGGGGCGGGTGGGCCCGACGGGGGCTCGGTCAGAGCCCGACCTCGATCTTCGTCACCTTCAGCTTGCGGGCGGGGCCCTTCGGCACCTGGACCGACACGATATCGCCCTTCTTGTGGCCGATGAGGGCGCGGCCGACGGGGGACTCGTTCGAGAGCTTCATCTCGGCGGGGTTCGCCTCGGCGGACCCGACGATCGTGTACTTCTGCGACTTGCCGGTCTTCTCGTCCTTCACGTGGACGATCGACCCGACGCCGACGACGTCCTTCGACAGCTCGTCGGCCTTCACGACCTGCGCGGAGCGGATCTTCTCCTCGAGCTGGAGGATCCGCGACTCGAGCATCGCCTGCTCGTTCTTCGCGTCGTCGTACTCGGAGTTCTCGGAGATGTCGCCGAACTCGCGCGCCTCCTTGATCCGCTCGGCGACCTCGCGCCTCTTCTCGGTCGAGAGGTGCTCGAGCTCCTCCTTGAGCTTCTCGAGTCCTTCGGGCGTGAGGATGACGTCCTTCGGCATGCGGCACCTGGGTTGCTGTTGCTCTCCCCGGCCCGGGGCGACGAAAAACCCCGCTCATGGCGGGGAACGGCGCCCGAGGAGGCCGGGCGGGCGCCGCAGTATAGCGAGGACGTCCAGCGAGTCCGTCGGTTCGCGCGGATCGCGTCCTGCGACGTCGCGGGCGCCCCTCGGCCTCAGGCGGCGGCCGGCTCGCGGAGCGGCGCGAGGAGCGCTCTGGCGTCCTCGATGCGGCTCGTCGACTGGAGCGCCTGCTGGAGCGCCGTCCCCTCCCCCAGCCGGGTGACGTACCAGGGATAGAACTTGCGCAGGTAGCGGCCGCCGCGGTCGGGGCCCATGTGCTCGACGGCGCGGTCCATCACCCAGTCGAGCTCGTCGAGGATCTCCGCGCGGGTCGGCTCGGACGCGTCGTCCTCGAGGATCTGGCGGAACAGCCACGGGTTCCCGAGGGCGCCGCGGGCGAGCATGACCGCGGCCGCGCCCGTCCGCGCGAACGCGGCGCGCACGGAGTCGGGGTCGTGGAGGCCCCCGGTGAGGATCACGGGCGCCGGGAGGCTCTCGACGAGACGCGCGGCGAGGTCGTAGTCGGGTGTCCCCTTGTGGTGCACCTGCGCCGAGCGCGGGTGGAAGCCGATCGCCGCGACACCCGCCTCCTCGACGAGGCGGTGGGCGAGGTCGACGCCGCTCGTGTCGCCGCGCCGGTCCCCCGAACGGAGCTTCACGGTGACGGGGAGCCCGCTGCCCTCGCGAGCGGCGCGTGCGACCGCGACGGCCGTGTCGGGGTCTTTGAGCATCGCGGCGCCGGCCCCGGTCTTCATGACCTTCGGGACCGGGCAGCCCATGTTGAGGTCGATGATGTCGACGCCGCCCCGCTCCGCGACGGTCGCGGCCGCCGAGCGCATGACGTCGGGGTCCTGGCCGAAGAGCTGGAGCGCGACGGGCCCGCCCGCCCCGGCGGTGTGCTCCTCCGGATGGATCCGGAGCATCTCGGTGCACGTCTTCTCGTTGCCGTGGTGGATGCCGAAACTCGACACCATCTCGCTCACGGCGAGGCCGGCCCCGTAGCGCTTGGCCTGGAGCCGGACGAACCAGTTCCCGATCCCGGCGAGGGGCGCGAGCGCGACCCGGTTGGGGATCGTCACGCCGCCGATCTCGAAGCTGTCGCGGAGGGAGGGCATGGGGTCCCCTCAGGATAGGAGACGGGTCCGTCCGGGCCGCCGCTCAGGTGTTGCGCCCGTGGAGGAGCCGCAGCCCCTCGAGCGTGAGGAGGTCGTCCTGCTCGTCGATCGTCTCGCAGTAGGGGACGATGTTCGTGGCGAGCCCGCCGGTCGCGATGACCGTCGTGTCCTCGCCGAGCTCGTCGAGGAGACGGCCGACGATGCCGTCGACCTGGGCCGCGAAGCCGTAGACGATGCCCGAGCGGATGGCGTCGACCGTCGACTTGCCGATGAGCGACCGCGGCTTGCCGAGATCGATGCGCGGGAGCTTCGCGGCTCGCGAGGTGAGGGCGTCCATCGAGATCTCGACCCCGGGCGTGATGATGCCCCCGAGGTACTCGCCCTCGGCGCTCACGGGGTCGTAGGTGATCGCGGTGCCGAAGTCGACGACGATGCAGGCGCCATGCACCTTCTCGTACGCCGCGACGGCGTTGACGAGACGGTCGGCCCCGATCTCGCGCGGGTTGTCGTAGCGCAGCGCCATGCCCGTGCGGATGCCGGGGCCGACGACGACCATCTCGTGGAAGAGGTAGCGCTCGGCCATCTGCGCCCATTCCGGCCCGAGCTGAGGCACCGTCGAGGAGACGATCGAGGCCTTGAGGTCGGCGAGGCCGACCCCGCGGAGCTCGAGGAGGTTGCGCAGGGCGGCGCCGAGCTCGTCGGCGGTCGACGAGCGCACGGTCGCGAACCGCCAGTGCTCGACGAGCTCGCCCTCGGGCGAGTAGGTCCCGAAGTGGGTCTGGGTGTTTCCGACGTCGACGACGAGGAGCACGGACGCCGCATTATGCTCGGCTGCATGCCGAACAAGCTCTACGTCGTCCACGGCTCGCATCCCTGTGCGACCGTCGAGCGCGCGCTCGCGCTCAAGGGAATCCCCTACAAGACCGTCGAGCTGCCGCCTCCGGCGCACGCTCTCGCGATGCGCGCCCTCTTCGGTCCCCGGACCGTTCCCGGGATCACCTTCGAGGACGGGACGAAGGTCTCAGGCTCCCGCGCGATCCTCAAGGAGATCGAGCGGCGCGTCCCCGAGCCGGCGCTCTACCCCTCCGACCCCGACGCCCGCGCGAAGGTCGAAGAGGCCGAGCGCTGGGGTGACGAGGTCCTCCAGCCGATCGCGCGGCGCGTGCTCTGGCCGGCGCTCCAGCGCCACCCGAAGGCGATCCCGACGTACACCGAGGGCTCGAAGCTCCCGTTCCCCGGCGCCGCGCTCGTCGCGATGGCTCCGGTCCTCACGCGGGTCGAGCGGAAGATGAACGACGCGACGGACACCGCCGCCCGCGCCGACGTCCTCGCGCTTCCGGCGCACCTCGACAAGGTCGACGCCTGGATCGCGGACGGGACGCTCGGCTCCGAGCCGCCGAACGCCGCTGACCTGCAGATCGCGACGTCGCTGCGGCTCCTCATGAGCCTCGGTGACCTCCGGCCGATCTTCGAGGGCCGGCCCTGCGCCGATCTCGCGACGCGTCTCTTCCCGCAGGAGTCGGGCTCCACGCCGGCCGGCACGCTCCCCGCGGACTGGCTGCCGGGCGCCGCGGCGGCGTAGACCTCGGCCGGCGGCGCGCCCCGGCGCGCCCCGGGCGCGCGCCCGGCGCCGCCTCGGCGGGCGCGAGAACTCAGAAGCGGTCCTCATGGGACACGCTTCGAGTTCTCGCGCCTGAGTCGAGCGCCGACGCGCCAACGTCCCTTCTCCTCCGCCCTACTCCGGCACCGCCAGCGGCGGGCCATCGCGCCGCACGCCCTCGTCGAGCGGAAGCGCGGCGAGCGCGTCGGCGAGCCGGGCGCCGTCCGGCGTCGCGAGCTCGAAGTCGAGCTCGAGGAGCGGGACGAGCACGAAGCGGCGCGACGTCGCCTGCGGGTGCGGGAGGGTGAGGCGCTCGTGCTCGAGCACGATGTCGCCGAGGAGGAGCACGTCGACGTCGATGGGACGCGGGCCGTGGCGGACGTAGCCCTCTTCGCCGGCGAGCGTCCGTCCGAGCGCGCCCTCGACGGCCTTGCAGGCGTCGAGGAGGCCCAGCGCGTCGAGCGCCGTCTCGACGCGGACGCACGCGTTGAGGAACGAGGGCTGGTCGAGCACCTCGCCGACGGGGTCCGTGTCGTACGTCGACGAGGCGCCGAGGACCCGCACGCCGTGCTCGCGGAGCGCGTCGACCGCCGCCTGCAGGTGCGCGCGACGGTCGCCGACGTTCGACCCGAGGCCGAGGTAGCCGATCACGGCGCCGGGGCGCCCCGCTCCTCAGCGACCTCAGCGAGCGCCTTCTGCATCCCCTCGACGACCGCCTCGAGTCCGCGCAGCGGACGGATGAGGACGGTGAGGTCCCCCACCCGGCCGTCGGCGTCGTGGGTGATGAGGTCGACGCCCTCGACCTCGCGGTCCCCGACCCGGGCGACGAAGCGCAGCGCCGACGTGCCGTCGCCGCGCAGCTCGTCGACGTAGCGGAAGTCCTCGAGGACGCGCATGACGCCCGCGAGGACGAACGCGGTCGCGTCGCGCCCCTCGTAGGTCTTGTGGACGGCGGGCGAGTGGAACGTGCAGTTCTCGGCGAGCGTGGCGACCATCGCCTCGTGGTCCCACGACTCGATCGCGGCGCGGAAGCGCGACGAGGCGTCGTCAGCGTGCTGGTGGCTCATGCCCGGGGACGCTACCCGGCCGCAGCAGGGCGAGCTGGCGCCCCTGCGCGAGCAGGGTGCCGTCGGGCGCCCAGATCTCGCAGTCCTCGTCGGAGAACCCCTCGCTCGAGCACCGGGACGTGTAGCGCGCGAGGAGCGACGCGTCGGGCGGGATCTCGGCGAGGCCCTCGGTCGCCCGGAAGTGGATCGTGAGGTCGAGGGTCGGCGCGGGGACCGGCCCGTCGAAGCGCACCCACGGCACCGGGAGCCAGGCGTCGACGAGGAGGGCGAGCAGCGCGCACGTCACGGGCTCGTCCTCGACGAGACGGATCCAGCCACCCGAGACCGCCTCGTCGGCCGACGAGAACATCCGCTCGCCGAGGCAGGGCCGGATGACGAAGCGATGGGCGATGCTCGGCGCCTCCGGCGGGAGGCTCGAGGGCCGACGCTCGGACGCGGGAGGGACCTCGGGCGCCGGCGTCGCGTACTCGCCCGCGGTGGGCTGCCGGCCGCTGAGGACCGCGACGGCGAGGACGCAGAGCCTGCCGTCCTGCTCGAGACGGACGGTCGCGCTCGAGACGGAGCGCCCGCTGCGGACGACGTCGACGATCACCTCGGCCTCGGCCCCGGTCGCGGGCGGACGGAGGTAGTGGAGGGTGAGGGAGCGCACCGGTCGCGACGGGTCCGCGATCTCGGCGTCGAGCGCGCGGACCGCGATCGCGGCGAGATAGCCGCCGTTCGGGCCGTTCGGCGCCGACCAGTCCGGCGAGATGCTCGTGCGATAGCGCCCGCCGCCGAGCGGGCTGACCGCCGTGTCGCGGGCGAACTTCGTCGTGGCGGGCGCCGCTTCGGGCTCAGCGCTCACGAGCGGCCCTCCAGACCTCGACGGACACCTCTTCGACCGGGAGGGCGATGGGCGGCTCCGGCTTGGCGGCCTTCACCCACACCTCGTCGGCCGCGAAGCGGTCCAGGAGCCGGTCGGCGATCGCCGAGCAGAGCCTCTCGAGGGTCTTGTACGAGCGCTGCTGGGCGACGAGCGCGACGTCGCTCACGACCTCGCCGTAGTCGACCGTGTCCTCGACCATGTCGGTGACGGTCGCGTCGCACACACCGACCTCCATCCGGATGTCGATGACGAGACGCTGCCCGATCTCGCGCTCCGCGGGCGTGACGCCGTGGTGCGTGTAGAGCGAGAGCCCGGTCACCTCGATCATCACCTCGGTCCGGCCGTCCTCCTCGTCCTCGTCGAACTCGTCGCCGAGGTCGTCGTCGGCGTACTCGTCCGGCTCGTCGTCGGGGCGGTCGGGCGGGATCACCGCGGCAACGTAGCAGCCGCGACCCGCAGGGCATCGACGTGCTCGGCGACGTCGTGGACCCGGAAGACGCTCGCCCCGCCGGCGAACGCGAGGACGTTCGTCGCGATCGTCGCCGCGACGCGGCCCGCCGGGTCCTCACGACCGGTGAGGCGCCCGAGGAAGCCCTTGCGCGAGGTCCCGACGACGACCGGGAACCCGATCGAGCAGATCTCCCCGATGCGGCGGAGGATCTCGAGGTTGTGCTCCACCGTCTTCCCGAAGCCGATGCCGGGGTCGACCTGGATGCGGTCCTCCCGGACGCCCTCGGAGACGGCGAAGTGGACGCGCTCCTCGAGGAAGGCCCGGATGTCGTCGACGACGTCGTCGTAGCGCGGGTCGTCCTGCATGGTCCGCGGCGTCCCGCGCATGTGCATGACGCAGCAGCCGACGCCGCGGTCAGCGACGAGGCCTGCGAGCTGAGGGTCGGACCGGAAGGCCGTGACGTCGTTGACGTACGTCGCCCCGGCGTCGAGCGCCGCCGACGCGACCGCGAGCTTCGACGTGTCGATCGAGACGCGGGCGACGCCGTCCGCCGCGAGCGCGGCGACGACGGGACGGGTGCGGCGCAGCTCCTCGGCCTCGGGGACGGGCTCGGCGCCCGGCCGCGTCGACTCGCCGCCGACGTCGAGGATCGCGGCGCCTTCGACGGCGAGCCGGCGGCCGTGCGCGACCGCGGCCGCCTCGTCGAGGTAGTCGCCGCCGTCGCTGAACGAGTCGGGGGTGACGTTCACCACCCCCATGACCGTGAACGCGCGGCTCACCGCGTTGTCGCGGGACGTCTACAGGCCGGGCCGCTCGGGGCGGTCGAGCCCGTGGGCCTCGACGCTGCCGCCGCCGGCGAGACCGGGCCGCGGGAGGGGGCGCGGGCTCTCGCGACCGGGACGGTCGGTCGCCGACTCCTCCGGCGTCTCCTCGTCGCCCTCGTCGTCGACGCCGAAGACCTCGGCCTCGGTCTTGCCCTCGAGGAGCGCCTCGAACTCGTCCTTCTCGATCGTCTCGCGACGGAGGAGGACCTCGGAGATCGACTCGAGCGCGTCGCGGTACTCCACCAGGATGTCCTTCGCCCGCTGGTGGGCGAACTCGACGATCCGGCGGATCTCCGCGTCGATCTCGCGGGCGATGTCGTCGGAGTAGTCCGGCTCGCTCGAGAACTCGCGGCCGAGGAACGGCTGGCCGTGATCGTGGCCGAAGACGCGCGGACCGAGCTTGTCGCTCATCCCGAAGCGCATGACCATCTGCTTCGCGGTCTGCGTGACCTTCTGGAGGTCGTTCGAGGCACCCGTGGTGATCTCGCCGAAGATGATCTCCTCGGCGGCGCGACCGCCGAGCGTCATCGCCATCGAGTCGAGGAGCTCCGCGCGCGTCGTGAGGAACTTGTCCTCCTGCGGCATCGAGATCGTGTACCCGAGCGCCTGACCACGCGCGACGACCGAGATCTTGTGGACCGGGTCGGCGTGCTCGAGGAAGTGCCCGACGAGCGCATGGCCCATCTCGTGGTAGGCGGTGATGAGACGCTCCTTCTCGCCCATGACGCGCGTCTTCTTCTCGGGACCCGCGATGACGCGCATGATCCCCTCTTCGAACTCCACCTGGCTGATCTCGCGCTTGCCGTTGCGGGCGGCGAGGAGCGCCGCCTCGTTGACGAGGTTCGCGAGATCCGCACCGGTGAAGCCCGGGGTCTGACCGGCGAGGGAGTCGGTGTCGATCTCCTTCGCGAGCGGCTTGCCGCGCGTGTGGACGTCGAGGATCTTCTTGCGGCCGCCGCGGTCGGGGCGGTCGACGGTGATCTGGCGGTCGAAGCGGCCGGGACGCAGGAGCGCGGGGTCGAGGATGTCGGGCCGGTTCGTGGCCGCGATCATGATGATGTTGTCCTTCGCCTCGAACCCGTCCATCTCGACGAGGAGCTGGTTGAGGGTCTGCTCGCGCTCGTCGTGACCGCCGCCCATGCCGGCGCCGCGGTGACGGCCGACGGCGTCGATCTCGTCCATGAAGATGATGCAGGGCGAGTTCTGCTTCGCCTGCTCGAAGAGGTCGCGGACGCGGGAGGCGCCGACGCCGACGAACATCTCGACGAAGTCCGAGCCGGAGATCGAGAAGAAGGGCACGCCCGCCTCGCCGGCGACGGCGCGCGCGAGGAGCGTCTTGCCGGTGCCGGGCGGGCCGTAGAGCAGCACGCCCTTCGGGATCCGCGCGCCGAGCGCCTGGAACTTCTTCGGGTTCTCGAGGAACTCCTTGATCTCGTGGAGCTCCTCGACGGCCTCGTCGGCGCCCGCGACGTCGCGGAACGTGATCTTCGGCGAGTCGACGCTGAGGCGCTTCGCCTTCGACTTGCCGAACTGCATCACCTTCGAGCCGCCGCCCTGCATCGAGTTGAGCAGGAAGATCCAGAGGCCGATGAAGAGGAGGAACGGCAGGACGTACACGAGCGCGCCCAGCCAGCCGCTGCCCTTGTCGCCCTCGATGTCGAAGCTCTGGATCTTGCCCTCGCGGACCGCGGTCTGGAGCTGGAGCTCGAGCCGCTCGGCGCCCTCGGGGGCGAAGCCGGTCTCGTAGGTCCGGCCGTTCGGCTCGCGCAGCTCGACGTCGAGGATGTTGTCCTTCGTGCGAATGTCGACGCTCTTGACGAGGCCGTCGTCGAGCTGCGTCTGGAACTCGCTGTACGTCGGCGTCTTCTCGTCGTCGCCCGGGCTGATGAGCCGCGAGGCGAAGAACGCGAGCACGACGACGATGAGGATCGGGAATGCTGCGCTCTTGAAGAACCGGCTCATGCCTCAGGGACCTCTGCCGCCGGACGGGCGGCGCTTGGGCGTCGTACGACGGTGCGCAAGGCAACTGAGCGTACCACGGTGCTTTCGGCGTCCCGCCGCACCGCGGACGCGGCGGTCGTCGGCTCAGGACGCCGCGAGAGCGGCGACGTACGGGAGGTTGCGGTAGCGCTCGGCGTGGTCGAGGCCGTAGCCGATCGCGAAGCGGTCCGGGATCTCGAAGCCGACGTAGCGGGCGTCGAGCTCGACCTTGCGGCGCTCCGGCTTCGTGAGGAGCGCGCAGACCTCGAGGCTCGCGGGATCGCGCGCGCCGAGGTTGCGCAACAGGTATTGCAGGGTGAGCCCCGAATCGACGATGTCCTCGACGATGAGGACGTCGCGCCCCTCGATCGGCGCGTCGAGATCCTTGAGGATCCGCACCACCCCGCTCGAGTCGGTCGCGCTCCCGTAGCTCGCGACGGCCATGAAGTCGACCTCGCACGGGATGTCGATGTGCCGCATGAGATCCGAGAGGAAGAAGACCGCGCCCTTGAGGACCCCGACGAGCAGGAGGTCGCGGCCGGCGTAGTCGCGGGAGATCTCGTCGCTGAGGGCGCGCACGCGCTGCTCGAGCGCGTCCGGCTGCACGAGGATCTCGCCAATCTGCGGGTCGCGCACGGGTCCGAGTCTAGGGAACGGCGCGTCCACGCTCCGGGAGGGGCGGCGTCGCCACGACGCGCACGATCCCGCCGCCGACGACCGCGCGGGCTCCGTCCCCGAGATCGAGCGCCCCGGACGACCCCAGCGCGAGGACGTCGGCGAGGCGCCCGGGCGCGCGCGGGCACGGCCGGCCCGTCACGTCCTCGGCGAGCCGTCGCAGGACGAGGCGCGCGAGCGCCGGCGGGAGGCCGGCGAGCCGCCCCACCTCGATCGCGTCCCCGCCGCCGAGCGCGTCGCCGACCGCGGCATCGAGGACCGCGGCCTCGTCCCGGAGGATCTCCGCGGTGCGCAGCACGTTCTCCTCCGCGGCGGGATGGATCTCGCGCAGAGCGGGCACGAGGCGGTGCCGCACCCGTGCCCGGGCGGAGGCGCCCGACGCGTTCGAGGGGTCGTCGACCCAGGGCAGGCCTCGCGCCTCGCAATACGCCGTCGTCTCCTCCCGCGAGGTCCCGAGGAGCGGCCTGACGATCTCCCCGCGGCGCGGCTCCATGCCGAGGAGCGCCCGGCGCCCGGGGGCCGCGGCGAGCCGGTAGAGGATCGTCTCGACCTGGTCGGAGCGGGTGTGCGCGACCGCGATGACCGCTCCGCGGGCGGCGGCGAGACGCCCCGCGGCCGCGTAGCGCGCGTCCCGCGCCCAGGCCTGGAGGTTCCCCGTCGCGGGCGGGACGCCGAGCCGCTCGACCTCGAGCGGGACGCCGAGCTGCGCGCAGATCGCGGTACACGCCCCGGCGTCCTCGGGCGAGTCGGCGCGGAGGCCGTGGTCGACGTGGAGCGCGGTGACGCCGACGCCTCCGCGGAGCGCCACGACGGCGTCGAGGAGGCAGACCGAGTCCCGGCCGCCGCTCACGAGGACGAGGACCGGCGCCCCGCCGAGGACGAGGCCGCTCTCGCGGACGCGCCCCCGGACCCGCGCGACGACCTCGTCGCTCATCCGCGGCCGAGCCCCTCCTCGCGCGCCCACGCGATCGTGCGCCGCATCCCCTCCTCGTAGCCCACGCGCGGCTCCCAGCCGAGCACGTCGCGGGCCCGTGCGATCGAGTGCGTCCCGCGGCGGCGGAGGTACTCGATGCTGTGGACGTTGAGCTCGGTGTGCCGGCCGGCGAGGGCGGCGCCTCGCGAGGCGGCGGCCGCGAGGGCGCGCAGCACCGGGGCGGGAGCCGTCCTCGGGCGCGGGAGGCCGAGCCCCCGGGCGTACGCGCCGAAGTAGTCGATGACGGGGACGCCGATCCCACCGGAGAGCGTGAACGTGCCGCCCCGGGCGCCCGGCTGCGCGGCCGCTGCGACCACGCCGTCGCAGAGATCGTCGACGTAGACCGGCGAGTGGATGCCCGCGCCGCCGTCCGGGAGGACGAGCTGCCGGGTCCGCAGGAGCCGGATCGGCTCGACCGTCCACGGGCGGCTGCGCGGCCCGAAGACGTCGCCCGGTCGCACGACGACCGCGTCGGCCCCGTCGAGGATGCCGCGCAGGACGACGTGCTCGCTCGCGATCTTCGTGTCGACGTACGGACTGCCGGTCGGGTGCACCGGCCGGTCCTCGTCCGCGCCGTCCGGGAAGTCGTTGCCCGCGACGGTCACCGACGAGAGGTGGACGAGTCGCGCCCCGGCCCGCCGCGCGGCGTCGAGCGCGTGCCGGCAGCCGTCGACGTTCACCGCCGCGAAATCGCGCCAGTCGCCGGCGAGCGTGACGATCGCGGCCGTGTGGACGACGACGTCGCAGCCGTCGGCGAGCTGCTGCCACGGCCCGGGGCGCGTGACGTCGCCCGCGGCCACACCCGGCGCCGCGCCGGTCGCCACGTCGACGCCGCGGACCTCCCATCCGTCGGCCGCGAAGCGCTCGGTGAGAGCGCGTCCGATGAAGCCGGCGGCGCCGGTGACGAGGACGGCCGGCACCTCAGTCCTCGACGGCCCGTGCGATGAAGAGCTCCGTGGCCTCGGTGAAGCCCTTGAGCCGCACCTCTCCGATGAGCTCGAACTCGAGGTGGGAGCCCGCCTGCTCGATGACCGGCCGCGTGGCGATCACCTCGCCGCCCGCCGACCTCGCGGCGACGCGCGCAGCGAGGTTGACCTCGCGGCCGTAGTAGTCGCCGTCCCGGTAGAGGGTCTCGCCGTAGTGGATGCCGATCCGCGGCAGCGGACGCTCGGCGACGAGCGTCTGGAAGCCGACGGCCCAGTCGATGAGCGAGGACGGGTCGCTGCCGACGATCATCACCTCGTCGCCGATCGTCTTGATGACGCGCGCGTCGTCCGGGAGCGTGTGCTCGACGTTCTCCACGAAGCGCTCGACCGCGCCGACCGCCTCCTCCTCCCCCTCCTCCTCGGTGAGCTTCGTGTAGCCGGCGAGATCGGCGAAGGCGATCGCGACGCGCAGGCGCCCGAGGTCGAGCCGCTCCCCCGCCTCGACGTCGCTCTCCATGTGCCCGATGACGTCCTGCTCGACGAAGTGGGCGAGGAAGCGCTGGTGGAGGTGGTCCATCATCGGCGAGGCGAGCGGGATGAGGCCGCGCGCCATCCGCTCCATCTCCTCGGCGATCTCGGTGCTCTGGACCCCGTCACGCATCAGCGGCTCGTGGACGTAGAGGTGGAAGAGCCGGACCTCCGCGTCGGCGATCGTCGCGAGCGCCTGCCCGAAGACGCGGCACATCTGGAGGAAGGCGACGAGCGGGTAGCCCGCTGCGAGCACCGCTGCGCAGTAGCGCAGGAACTGGAGGTCGTCGTCGCTGATGCGCCGCAGGGCGTGGGCGTTGAAGCCGACGCTCGAGTAGATGCGCTCGATGAGCGCCGGCTCGAGGCCGGTCTCGCGCGACGCCTCCTCGAGCGTGTGCTCGGTCGCCGGCGGGGAGAGCAGCTCCTCGATGTACCCGTAGGCGAGGCGGCCCTCCTCGGTCGCGGCGCGGATCTCCGCGATCGCGTGCCCGCGCTCGCGCAGGCGCGCGACGAGCCGCGCGTGCGAGGCGACGGCCGTCGTCCACTCGCCCTCCTCGGCCGCCGGCAGGAGGCCCGCGTCCCGCCAGCGCCGGAGCGTCCCGACGGAGACGCCGCTGCGGCGCGCGACCTCCGCGAGCGGGATCGGCTCGGGGCTCACGCCTTCAGGTGCGGATACTCGGCCTCGACGACGGCGCGGAACCGCGCGTAGATCGGCTTCGTGATCGGGATGAGCGCGAGGGCAGCCTTCACGTCGCCGCCGGTCTTGATGCGCCGGCGCGCGATCGCCATCGCGATGTTCTCCTTGCCCTGGAAGTACTTGACGGCCGTCTCGGACGACATCGTCATCCGCACCCGGGAATCCCACTCGACGTCGTCGGTCCACTCCCAGACGAGGTTGCCGGGCTCCTCCTCGCGCGCGGCCCGGATGTTGACGACGAGATCGACGTCGTCGAACTCGAACCGCTGCGGCACGTCCGCGTCGCGCAGGCTGGGCCCCATCTCCGGGTCCTCGCTCATCATCGTGAAGACGCGGTCCATGACCGTGCGGAACTCCCGGGGCGAGGCGAGCTCGATGCCCATGGCGGCCTCATCCGCCCTTCGTCGTGCGGCCGGAGCCCGTGGACCGGGACGAGCCCTTCGCCCGGGAGCCGCTCGTCGCCGACGACGACTTCGTCCGGGAGGACGCCGCCTTGCGGGCGGTCGTCGAGCGCGTGGACGGGGAGCGGCGCGCCGGGGCCTTCTTCTCCGCCGCGAGCGCGTCGACGCGCTTCTCGAGGGCGTCGATCCGCGCGTGGAGGCGCGAGAGCTCCTCGGCGGTCGTCGGGCGGATCTCCTCGATCGCGTCCTTGAACCGCGTCGCGACCTGGGCGAGGTCGTCGGCGAGCTCCTGCGCGCGATCGCGCGTCATCTGCTGCGCCTGCTGCGCCCCGTCGGCGGTCGCGTGGAACGCCTGGTCGACCGCGGAGCGCACCTGGTCGGCGCGGCTCTTCTTCTTGTCCTTCTTCTTCGCCACGTCGCGGACACTATCCTGGCCGCCCGTGTCCGCGCCAGAGCGCCCGATCCACCTCCACCCGACGACGCAGCTCGCGCCGAGGGTCCTCCTCCCCGGGGACCCGGGCCGGGCGCTCGCGATCGCGCAGCACCTGCTCGAGGGCCCGAAGATGCTCAACCACAACCGCGGCCTGTGGGGCTACACCGGCCGGGCCGCGGACGGCGAGCTCCTCAGCGTGCAGTCGACGGGCATGGGCGGGCCGAGCGCGGCGATCGTCCTCGAGGAGCTCGCGGACCTCGGCGTGACGACGGCGGTCCGCGTCGGCACGTGCGGCGCACTCGACGGAGGGCTCGCCCACGGCGACCTCCTCGTCGCAGGAGAGGCGATCGCCGCGGACGGGACGAGCCGGGCGCTCGGCGCCGGGGATCGCGTCGCGGGTGACGAGGAGCTCACCGCGGCCCTCGAGGCGGCGACCGGGCGGACCGCCGCGCTCGTCGCCTCGACGGACGTCTTCTACGAGCGCCGCCCCGACCTCTCCCGACGCTGGGCCGCCGACGGCGCGGTCGCCGTCGAGATGGAGACCGCGACGCTCTTCCGGGTCGGCGAGCTGCGCGACGTCGCCGTCGGCTGCGTCCTCGCCGTGACCGATGTCCGGACCCCTGGCGACGACGAGCGCCTGCGGATCGACGACGACGCGTACGGGCGGCTGGCGTCGGCGCTCGCTGATGCGGCCGCCGCCGCGCTCGGGATCGACGCCGCGACGTGAGCGTCGAGGTCCAGCTCGGCCTCCTGCTCTCGGTCGCGACGGCGTTCGTCTCGATCCTCGGCTTCCTCTACAAGCACCGCGGCGCGGTCGCCGCCCCACCGGTGACCTGGCGGCACCCCGTCCGCTCGACGGCCGCGCTCTTCGCGAACAAGTGGTGGACGATCGGGATCGTCGTCGCGATGGCGTCGTGGGTCTTCCACGTCGCCGCGCTCGCTCTCGCCCCGATCACGCTCGTCCAGACGGTCATCGCCGGCGGGCTCGTCCTCCTCACCGTGGTCGCCGACCGGCTCTTCGGCCTCCGGGTGACCCGGCGCGAGTGGATCGGCGTCGCGCTCACGGCCTGCGGGCTCGCGATCCTCGCCGCGACGCTCGGACGCGCGGCCGTCGACGACGCCCACGGCGAGTACGAGACCGCGACGCTCGCCGCCTACGTCGGCGGCCTCACGGTCGCCTCCGGGCTCGCCGTCCTCCTCGCTTCTCGCTTCCCCGCCCGCGCGGGTGTCGTCCTCGCAGCCGCGGCGGGCCTCCAATGGGGCGGCTCGGACGTGTCGATCAAGGCGCTCACCGGAGAGCTGGGCGAGCTGGGGCCACTCGTCCTCGTCCATCCCCTCGCCGGCGTCATCCTCGCCCTCTCGCTCATCGGGCTCGTCGTCTCCGCGCGCTCGCTGCAGATCGGCGACCCCGTGCCCGTCATCGCGACGACCTCGGTCGCCGCGAACCTCTCGACGATCGCCTCGGGCCTCGTCGTCTTCGGCGAGCCGCTGCCCGACGACGCGGCGGGGGTCGTCGTCCGGCTGCTCGCGTTCGCGCTCGTCGTCTGCGCGGCCGCCCTCACCCCGGGCCCGGTCGCGGCGATCGACCGCCCGGCGCGCGCCTGACCGCGCGCGCCGCTACTCGAAGCCCGAGATCGTCCGGGCGCGCAGCGCGCCCTCGACGAGGCCGACGATGCGCGCGACCTCGGCCGTCGTCTCGTCGTCGAGCCCGCCCTCGAGCGCGCGGTTCGCCGCGGCGCCCACCGCACGTCGCTCTTCGCGCAGGGCGTCGAGGCGGCTCTGCACGGCGGCCCGGTCGGCCCACGGAGTCAGCTCGGAGAGCGCCGCCTCGAGGGCGATGCGGAGCTGGAGGGCCGCCTCGCGGGTGCGACCCGCGCCGAGGTCGAGACGGGCGCGGAGGACGAGCTCCTCGCTCGCCAGCGGGACGTCGCGCGCGCCGAGGAGCGCGGCGAGGCGCTCCTGCGGCTGGAGCGCGAGCTGTCGCCGCTCGCGGCGGGCCGCGTAGGGCGGCAGCTCGACGGCGTCGTTCCAGCGGCCGCTCGCGACCCGGTCCCCCTCCCCGGTGCCGACGCGGACGACGAGCGCCTGCTCGCGCGCGACCTCGCGGACGTAGGGGTCCGCGGTCGCGATGCGATGGAGATGCAGGACGCGGTTGAGGACGACGAGGGCGGCCTCTGCCTCCTCCTCGGGGTCGACGTCGCGGCGCCAGCGGTCCGCCTCCTTGGCGTCGGCGAACGGCTCCGCGGCGATGATCGTCGCCCGACCCGTCGCCACCGGGGTCGGCTCCGGCTCCGGAGCCGCCTCCGTCGGCCGGCGCCGGCGGACGAGCCCGCGGCGCGGCGGTGCCCCGAGGGTCGCGACGATGAGGACGTGCTCGATCTCCGCGGCGTGACCGCGGATGACGTAGCGGCCGTCGTGAGGGCCGAGGCCCCACGGGAACTCGAACTGGACGAAGCGGAAGAGACGCGACGCGTCCCCCGTGGGGGACGCGTCGCCGTCATCGGTCGCCATCGGGGCGGGTGCCCCCGGCACTACTCGCCGACGTGGGCGTCGCTCGCGCGCTCGCCCTCGCTCAGCCCGTCGTCGTCATCGGCGTCGAGCGCTGCCGAGGACACCTTCGTCGAGACCTCGGGGTTGTCGATGTCGCCGATCCGCTCGATGAGCTTGATCCACTGCGACGGCTTGAGCTGGCCGTTGAGCTTCTCGTCGAGCTTGCCGTCCTCGGCGACGAGCGGGCGCCAGCCGATGTGGATGTGGTCCGCGTGGTCGGGGAGCGCGATCGTGTTGTCCGCGCCGTCGAACGTCATGAGGCTGATGATCTGGTCCGGCTTCATCGTCCCCTGGAGGGTGAGGAGCCGGCGGATCGTCGCCTCGGTGATCGAACCCGGGCCCTGGTTGCCGAGGATCGGCAGGCCGTTGACCTTCGGGATGTCGACGGCCTTGCCGCCCGGATGGGCCGACAGGTTGCCCGACGCGGTGTAGATGCTCCGGCGACCGCAGGAGAGCGACGAGACCGTCGGCTTGAAGCCGCTCGACGACAGGAACGCGAGCGTCGCCAGGACGCGGCGGTCGATGACCCCCGCCTTGATGTCGCGGCGGCCGCAGTCGTAGACGTCGATCCGCGGGTCCTCGAGGACGCGCTTCTGGAGCGTCTCCTTGCTCATGAGCAGGATCTGCCCGATCGACGCCGACTTCGCGTCGGGACCGAAGAAGGGGTTCTTGCCCTTCGCCCGGTAGACGGCCGTGGACTCGAGGAGCTTCCACCCGTCGAGGATCGGCTTCGGGTCGATCCGCGGCGCGCCGCGGCCCGCCGGGCGGATCTCGAACAGGACGTGGGGCGCGAACTCGTCGGAGACCGTCCCGATCCGGCCGAGGATCGTGCCGGCGATGACCTTCGAGCCCTTCTCGAGGTCCTTGAGCACGACGTCGTCGCGGTCGAGGCCGTAGGCGTCCTTGAAGTACGTCTCGAACGTCTCGTCGTCGGCGAGCGCGTCACCGTCGTTGAGGAGCTGCTCCTCGCCGCCGGCGGCCTTCGCCGCGGGTCGGGTCGGGTTCGCGAAGAGCCGCTCCTTCGCCGGAGCGACGGCCTTCGCCGGAGCGTTGGCGGCCTCGCGGACCTTGCCGACGACCTCGTCGACCTTCTCCTGGACGCCGCCGCTCGCGGGCGCGGTCGGCTTCGGATCCTTCGGCTCGTCGGCCGCGTCGGTCTTCTCGCCCTCCTCGGGCGTCTTGACCTTCGGGACCGGGTGCTGGGTCGCGAGCTTCTTGAGGCCGCCGTAGGTGTACGTGTTCCCGTACGTGTCACGGAGCTGGACGAAGCGGCCGAGGCGCGGGTGCGTGCCCATCGCGACGATCTCGCCGTCCTGCACCGCGATCACCGGCGAGCCGGCGTCCGCGAAGACCTTGACGCCGCGGCGCCGGTCGTCGCCCTCGATCGGGCGCGCGGGGTTGCTGCCCTTCGCGATCCGCTTGGCGACGTCCTTCTCGCGGAGGTCGTCCGCGTAGCGGGCCTTCGCGTGGACCGGGAAGTGGCCCTGGGTGAGGCCGGTGAGCGAGCCGACGAGGTCGGCGGGCAGGCCGCCGATGAGCCGGGCGCGCATGAGCACGCTGTCGACGTACCAGTCGGCGTGGTTGTAGGCGAAGATCGCCTTGCGGAGGTCGGTGTCGGCGCCGGCCGCCTTGAGGTAGCGCGCCGCGGCGAAGATCGCGTCGACCGGGTTGTACGGGTCCTTCTTGCCGTCTCGGTTGGCGTCGACGCCGTAGGCCTTCCACGAGGACGGGATGAACTGCATCCAGCCCAGAGCGCCGGCCGAGCTCACGTTGAGGTTGCGGCCGTAGTCGGTCTCGATCTCGTTGATCGCCGCGAGGATCTCCCAGCGCACGCCGTACTCGATCCCGGCCGCCTGGTAGATCGGCAGCAGGAACGGCGGGATCCGGAACTTCTCGATGAAGAAGTTCGGGACGCCGACCGGCGCCGCGCCGGGGAGCGCGAGCGCGAAGCCGGGGTTGGCCGGCGTCGGGGTGCCGTCGGCGCGGCGGGTCCTCGTCGCCTTGCGCCGCTGCGCCTTCGCCTGCTTCTGGGCGGCCTTCTCGGCCGCGTCGGTCGCGGCCTCGGTCGCCTTCTCGGTCTCGCGCTCGGCGCGCTGCTGCGCCTCCTTCGTCTTCGCCGTCGTCTCGTCACCGGTCTCGGCGGTCGCGGGCTCGGTGGGAGCCGCGTCCTTCGCCGGGGCCTCGGGGGCCGGGGCGGGAGCGGGCGCCGGAGCCGCCGGGGCGGGAGCCGGAGCGGGCGTCGCGTCGACGATGCTCACGATCGGGAGCTGGATCCCCGGGATGCGGATCTGGTCGAGCGGCGTGCCCGGCGGGATGTCGAGCGTCAGCGTGAGCTGCTGCCCCCCGAGCAGCGTCACGACGATCGTCCGGGGTTCGGCGCTGGCCGGCATCACTGCCGCGCCGAAGCCTGCCGAAATGACCCCAGCGGTCAGCAGTCCTGTCAGAAGCTTGCGAGTGCTCATGCGTGCGTGCGGTCTCCTCCCCGCGACCCGTACGCCGTTAGCCGGGCCCGCGAAGCGCGGGCGGACCCTACCCCGGGCCCCGTCACGTGACGGCAGGAACGTATCTTGAAGGGGGGATGGATTGCAAAGTGGAACCGTCCCCCCTTCGGGTCGATCTCGCCAGCCGTTCGGGTGAGAGATGCGTCGAAAACTGGCCGAACGTCCAGCCCGATAGGCTGTGCCCACGTCCGCCCGCGTCAGCAAAGGACCTCCCACCGACATGAGCACGGAGCCAGGAAACCGCCGCGACGTCACCCGTCAGGGGCAGGAGGCGCTCGGCAAGCTCGCGCAGGATCTCCTCGAGAACCCGCTCATCAGCGGCGCGCTCTCGCGTGCTTTCGAGGCCCGTGAGAAGGCCGTCCAGGCGCAGGAGGTCGCGATGGGCGCCCTCAACATCCCGTCGGCCGCCGACATCGAGCGGCTCACGCGTCGCCTGCGCTCGGTCTCGCAGCGGCTCGAGGGGATCGAGGACGGCGTCGACCGCCTCGACGAGCGCCTCGCCGCGCTCAAGGGGAGCGCGGGACTCGAGAGCCGCCTCGAGGCGATCGAGGAGAGCCTGCGGACGATCTCGCAGGAGATCGCCGCGCTCAGCGCCGCCCAGAAGGGCTAGGACGAACAGGGGGTCGGTGCTTCCACCCGACCCCGGGCCATCGGGTCGCGCGCGGCGCGCCGCGGGCGACCTGCCTCGACTGTCACGGCCGACGCAAGGGATCTTGCACGCGTGGACCGCGGGATCCTCTTCCCCGAGCACCGCGGCCTGTACGCCGTGGGACGCCCGGACATCCCGCCCTACGGCGAGGCGTGGGCCGCCTTCCTCGAGACGCGCGGACGATCGGCCGAGCCCGCCGCCGCGGCCTCACGACCCGGTGCCATCGCGCGCCTCGGCCTCGGTGCCGTGCCGGTCGTCCCCGAGGTCGTCGTCCGCGCGCGCACCGCCGACCTCGGTCGGCCTGAGGGCGACGTCGACGCGCTCGCTGCCGGCGACGGACCTCCGGACGGACGGCCGAGGCCTCGCCGTCACGTCCTGGCCGAGGTCAACGGGCGTGTGCGCGTACTCGGCGGCATCGGGATCCGCGTCGACCTCCTCCTGCGCGGCCTCGGCGTCGCCGTCGAGGCCGACGGCCGCAGGTCGCACGACCGCTTCGCGCAGTTCGACCGTGACCGCTGGCGCGATCGCGAGCTGCAGAAGCTCGGGTTCGCCCCGCTGCGGTTCACGTGGTGGGACGTGACGCGCCGTCCCACGGTCGTCACCGACGACGTGTTCCGCGTCCTCGAGCGCCGTGCCGCGCTTTCTGCTCGCTGAGCGAGAAGGAAGCGCGGCGCGCGGCGGCGAGCGGCGCCGCGGCCCCTACGCGAGCGCCGCGACGACGGCCTCGAGCTCGGCGACGACGTCGCCGCCGAGGCGCAGCGCGGCATGCGGGTCCCACGGCGTGGATCCCTGCGTGACGATCGCGACCTGCCCGCCAGAGCGCAGGGTGATCCCCGGGAGCTGGGCGACCGGATGGACCTCGAGCGAGGACCCGACGCAGAGCAGGAGGTCGGCCTTCGCCGCGAGCGTGGACGCGCGCTCGAGCGCATCGGCGGGAAGGAGCTCGCCGAAGAGGACGACGTCGGGCTTGAGCGGGCGGCCGCAGTCGCAGCCCGGGACCCCGTCCGCCGACGACGCGAGACGCCCCCGGACCTCGTCGAGCGGGTAGCGCTCACCGCAGTCGAGGCACGACGAGTGCTCGATCGTGCCGTGCACCTCGACGATCTCGGACGTGCCGGCGCGCCGGTGGAGCATGTCGATGTTCTGCGTGACGACCGCATCGAGCTTGCCCCGGCGCTCGAGCTCGACGAGCGCGCGGTGCGCCCCGTTGGGCTCCTTGTCGCGCAGCGTCGTGAAGCGGTCGCCGTAGAAGTGCCAGAAGCGCGAGGGGTCGGCGCGCCACGCGTCGATGTGGGCGACCTCCATCGGATCGACGTTCTCCCACAGGCCCGTGCCCGGGGAGCGGAAGTCGGGGATGCCAGACGGGACCGAGATGCCCGCGCCGGTGAGGGCGACGACCGAGCGGGCGTCCGCGATGAGCTCCGCGAGCCGCTCGGCGCCGGTCTGCGAGGAAGACGTCGTCATGTGCGAGGGAGGGTACGCGTCAGGACCGCAGCTCACGCCGCAGAGCCTCGACGGCGCGAGCGACCTCGTCGAGTCGCGGGGCGACGGCCCCGGCGAGCCGCTCGCACTCCTGCGCGCCGGTCTCGGTGCGGCGGTAGAAGCGCCGCGAGCGGCGCTCCGGATGCTCCCACTCGCCCGCGATGAGCCCCCGCTTCTCGAGGTCGCGGAGCAGCGGGTACATCGTGTTGGGGTTGACGACGACGAGGCCGGCGGTCATCTCGGTGACGCGCTCCATCAGCGCGTTCCCGTACGACGGCGCCTCCGCGAGGAGACGCAGGACGAGGAACGGGAGCAGGCCGGCGCGGCGCAGCTCGCCGACGAGCGGGTCGCCCGAGCCCGCACCCCGGGCGCGGCGGGACCCGGCCGCCGCGTGGGCCTCTCCGATCGGCGCCGCCCCGGCGACCGCATCTCGGGTCTCGCGGTCGGGCATGCGGGCAGGATCGCAGGCCCTGAACGCCGACGGCCGGCCGGGCACTCGCGCCCGGCCGGCCGTGGTGCTGCGCTCGCGTGAGGAGGCCGGCTACGCGCCGGCGGGCTCCTCGACGCGGCGCGGGAGCAGCGTCTCGCGGGCGATGACGAGCCGCTGGATCTGGGCCGTGCCCTCGTAGAGCTGCATGATCTTCGCGTCGCGCATGAGCTTCTCGACGGGGTACTCCTTGATGAAGCCGTAGCCGCCGTAGACCTGGACCGCGTCGGTCGTCACCTTCATCGCGGTGTCGGCGGCGAAGCGCTTGGCGTGCGAGGACTGCAGCGTGTTGCGCTTGCCCTGGTCGAGGAGGACCGCCGACTGCCAGGTGAGGAGGCGCGAGGCCTCGATCTCCGTCGCCATGTCGGCGAGCATGAACTGGATGCCCTGGTGCATCGCGATCGGCACGCCGAACTGGACGCGCTCCTTCGAGTAGTCGCAGGCGAACTCGAACGCGGCACGCGCGATGCCGGTCGCCATCGCGGCGACGCCCGGACGCGTGCGGTCGAGGGTCATCATCGCGAGCTTGAAGCCCTTGTTCTCCTCGCCGA
>NZ_JBLKKY010000036.1:0-47627 GCF_059438195.1 Paraconexibacter sp. | reverse complement strand
GGTCCCGCCTCGGCGCCCGCGCCCGCCTCGGCCTGGGGCGGTCCCGAGGTCGCGGCGACGCCCGCCTCGCCCCCGCCGCCCGCGGAGGCCGCGGTGCCCGGGCCGTCGGGTCCCTCGGCGTCCGCGCCGGCGCAGACCGTGGAGCCGGTGCTCGAGGTCGTGCCGCCGCCCGCGCCCGAAGCGGCGCACGAGGCGGCGCCGGAACCGGTCCCCGAGGCCGCGCCCGCCCCCGTGGGGGCGGCCGCTGCGGAGGAAGTCCCGTCGGCGCCCGCCGACCTCGGCATGCTCGCCGAGCTCTGGCCCGCGGTCCTCACCTCGATCCGCGAGCAGACGCCGATGCTCGGCGCCGTCCTCGCCGAGGCCCTCCCGGTCGAGCTGCGCGGCGACGACGTCGTCGTCGCGTTCGACCCGTCGAAGGACTTCCTGCGGCGCAAGGCCGAGGACCGGCCCAACCGCGACGCGCTCGTCGAGGCGATCCGCGCCATGACCGGGATGAAGGTGAAGGTCGTCTTCGACCTGCGCGACCTCAGCGAGGTCGATCCCGTGCGCGCCGACGCGGACAAGCCGCTCGGCGAGGAGGAGCTCCTCGCCCGTCTCAAGTCGACGTTCGACGCCGAGGAGGTCATCGCCGAGCCGGACGGCGACGGTGACGGCGACCCCGCGGCGATGCCCGCCTCACCGACCCCGACCGCCGAGGAGCAGAGCTGATGCCTCAGCCGAACATGCAGAAGATGCTCAAGCAGGTGCAGAAGATGCAGGCCGACATGATGGCCGCGCAGGAGCGCCTGAAGGACGAGACGGTGACCGCGAGCGCCGGCGGCGGGATGGTCTCAGTGATCGTGTCCGGCGACCTCGTCGTGAAGGAGATCAAGATCGACCCCGAGGCGATCGACCCCGACGATCCCGAGCTCCTCCAGGACATGGTCCTCGCGGCGACGAACGAGGCTCTGCGCGCGGCCCAGGAGAAGGCGGCCGAGGCGATGGGCGGCCTCACCGGCGGCATGGACCTCGGCGGGATGGGCCTCCCGCCCGGCTTCGGCGCCTAGGCGCCCGCCGGCCAGACGCCCGTGCAGGCTCCGTCCGTCCAGCGGCTCGTCACCGAGCTCGGTCGCCTGCCGGGCATCGGGCAGCGGACCGCCCAGCGGCTCGCGTTCCACATCCTGCGGTCGGACACCGAGACGGCCCTCGCGCTCGCCGACGCGATCCGCGAGGTGAAGGAGCGGATCGGGACGTGCGAGGTGTGCTTCAACCTCGCCGAGGGCCCGCGGTGCGAGATCTGCCTCGACGCGCGGCGGGACCCGACGCTCGTCTGCGTCGTCGAGGAGCCGCAGGACATCGTCCCGCTCGAGCGCACCCACGAGTACCGGGGCCGCTACCACGTCCTCGGCGGCGCGCTCAGCCCGATCGACGGGGTCGACCCCGAGGATCTCCGCATCGAGGAGCTCTACCGCCGGGTCGCGACGCCGCAGGAGGGCGAGGAGCGCATCCGCGAGGTCGTCGTCGCCACGAACCCGACGACGACCGGCGAGGCGACCGCCCACCACATCGCCGCCGGCCTCCGCGACCGCACGCCCGACGTCGTCGTGAGCCGGCTCGCCTCCGGACTCCCGGTCGGCGCCGACCTCGAGTACGCCGACGAGGTGACGCTCGGGAAGGCGCTCGCGGGCCGCCGGGCGCTGTAGGGGCCGCCGGCCGCGCCCTACGCGCCCGGCACGAGCGCCTCGCGCGCGTAGCGCTCGCGCAGCTCGCGACCCCGGCGCAGCGCCTCCTGGACCCGGCCCGCGGGGATCGTGCCCTGGCGGATCGCGCGTGCGACCGCCTGGACGGCGGCCTCCTGGTCGCGCTGGTCGCCGCGCAGCAGCAGCAGGTCGCACCCCGCGAGGAGCGCCTCGACCGCCGCCTCGGCCGGCGAGCCGCCGGTCGCGAACGTCGCCGCGCCGAGATCGCCGGAGAGGACGACGCCGTCGAAGCCCGACGAGCGCAGGAGGTCGACGGCCTCGGGGAGGAGCGTCGCGGGGGTCACGCCGTCGAACGCGGCGTAGAGGGACTCGCTCATCGCGATGACGGGGGCTGCGTCGACGACCGCGGCGAACGGCCGCAGGTCGCGCTTCATGAGCTCCTCGAGGGGAAGCCCGACCGAGGCGGTGCCGAGCCGCGGGTCCTGCGAGGCCGCGCCCTCGCCCGGGAAGTGGCCGACGGCGGCGGCGACGCCGGCCTCGCGGTAGCCGCGGACCGCCGCGCGCACCCGCGCCGTCACCTCGCGCGGATCCTCGCTGAACGAGCGGTTCTGCCACGGTCCCCCCGCCGAGGCGAGGTCCGCGTCGGGGGCGAGCGTCATCCCGATGCCGAGCTCGCGCAGGAGCCTGCCCGCCGCGCGGGCCTCGGCGGCGGCCGCGTCGGCGCTCGACTGGTCGGACTGAGGCCGCGGCGGCGCGTCGCCGATCTCCGAGTCGGCGCCGCCCGCCTGGCGGATCGCGACGATCGGCTGCGCGTTCCCCGCCTCCCGCGCGGTCGAGCGGAGCGCGGCGGTGAGCTCGGCGACCTGCGGGCGCGAGAGGACGTTCCCGGCGTCGAGGACGACGCCGCCCCAGCCGCGCGTGGCGAGGCGCTCGAAGAACGGCGCGGTCGCGTCCGTCCCCCGGAAGCCGACGACGAAGAGGCGGGCCGCCGCGCGGGCCGGCGAGAGCCCGAGGTCGCCGCCCGCCGGCCGGGACGTCCCACCCGACGCCGTCTCCCCGGCGACCGCGCCCTCGTCACCGGCGTCGCCGGCCCCCTCGAGGAGCGGTGCGAGGGCGGTGAGGAGGGAGACGCCGCGACGCTCCGGCTCGCCGGCGCCGGACGCCGGGCCGCCGGCGCTCTGCGGCGCCGAGGGGCCGTCGCCCGAGTCGAGGAGGAGCGGCAACGCGGCCGCCGCGGCGGCGAGGACGACGACGAGCGCGACGACCCGCCGGCGCACGTGGACGCTCATCGCGTGACCCCCGAGGCGGGCGCGCGGCGGGCGGCGGCATCCGCCTCGTACACTCCGGCGTCCCGATGAACGCCACATCGACCGTCGTCATGAAGTTCGGCGGCACGTCCGTCGCCGACGCCGAGCGCCTCAAGCGCGCCGCCGCCCGCATCGTCGCGAAGCGCGAGGCGGGTCATCGCGTCGTCGCCGTCCTCTCGGCGCGCGGCAAGGAGACCGATCGGCTCATCGCCGACGCGTTCGAGGTCTCGCCGAGCCCGGACCCCCGAGAGATGGACATGCTGCTCTCCACGGGTGAGCGGGTCTCGTGCGCGCTGTGCGCGATGGCGATCAACGATCTCGGCCACCGTGCGATCTCCCTGACCGGCTCACAAGCCGGCATCGTGACAGACACGTCCCATACGAAGGCGAGGATCCTCGACGTCCGGGCGGACAGGATCAAGAGCGCCCTCGACGAGGACTCGATCGTGCTCGTCGCCGGCTTCCAGGGCGTCTCGACCGCGAAGGACGTCACGACGCTCGGCCGCGGCGGCTCCGACACGACCGCCGTCGCCCTCGCCGCCGCCGTCGGCGCCGACGTCTGCGAGATCTACACCGACGTCGCCGGCGTCTTCAGCGCCGACCCCCGCATCGTCCCCGACGCGAAGAAGCTTCCGGTCGTCTCGTTCGACGAGATGCTCGAGATGAGCGCCTCCGGTGCCGGGGTCCTGCAGCTGCGCTCCGTCGAGTACGCCCGCAATCACGGCGTGCGCATCCACTGCCGTTCGAGCTTCGACGACGCCCCCGGAACGGTCGTCGTCTCCGAGGAGGACACACCCGTGGAGAACCCGCTCATCACCGCCGTCACCCACTCGACCGGCGAGGCGCGCATCACGCTCCTCGGCGTCCCGGACTCTCCGGGCATCGCGGGCCGGGTGACGACCGCGCTCGCCGACGCGAACGTCAACATCGACATGATCATCCAGAACGAGCCCGTCACCGAGGGGGCGAAGGCCGACATGTCCTTCACCGTCCCCCGCGAGGACGTGGAGGCCGCCAGGGAGGCGCTCGCCGGGCTCGTCGCCGAGCACGGGATGGAGGTCATGACCGACGAGTCGATGGGGAAGGTCTCCATCGTCGGCGCCGGCATGAAGTCGCACCCCGGCATCGCGGCGAAGGTGTTCACGACCCTCGGCGAGCAGGGGATCAACATCGAGATGATCTCGACATCGCCGATCCGCATCTCGTGCGTCGTCGCGGGCGACCAGGTCCCCGAGGCCGTCAAGGCGCTGCACGGCGCCTTCGACCTCTCCGGGCCGGACACGATCCGTCCCGAGCAGCCCTTCGGGGAGTTCGCATGAGCGGCGTGCGCGTCGCGGTCGTCGGCGCGACCGGCGCGGTCGGCACGACGATGCTCCGCCTGCTGCGGGGCCGCGGGTTCCCCGCGAGCGAGGTCGTCGCGTTCGCGAGCGAGCGCTCGGTCGGGAAGACCCTCGAGGGCGGGCTCGTCTGCCAGCCGATCGAGGACGGCACGATCGGCGGCTTCGACATCGCGATCTTCAGCGCCGGGGGCGCGACGAGCCGCGAGTGGGCGCCGCGCTTCGCCGAGAAGGGCGCGATCGTCGTCGACAACTCGTCGGCGTTCCGCATGGACGACGGCGTGCCGCTCGTCGTCAGCGAGGTGAACCCGGAGGCGCTCGACGAGCTGCCCAAGGGCATCGTCGCGAACCCGAACTGCACGACGATGGCGTTCATGCCGCCGATGAAGGCGCTGCACGACGCCTACGGCCTCACCGCGCTCGTCGCGACGAGCTTCCAGGCCGCCGGCGGCGCCGGGCAGAAGGGCATGGACGAGCTCGCCGAGCAGACCCCGGTCCTCCTCGCGCAGCGCGAGGCGCTCGTCGACCGCGGGGCCGAGGCGTTCGCGTCGGTCGAGGCGAAGGTCCACGCGAAGCCGCTCGCCTTCAACGTCGTCCCGTGGCTCGGCTCCGAGCAGGAGCAGGGCTACACGGACGAGGAGATGAAGATGCGCAACGAGTCGCGCAAGATCCTCGGGATCCGCGACCTCGCCGTCTCCCCGACCTGCGTGCGCGTCCCCGTGATGGTCGGGCACGCGATCGAGCTGAAGGCGACGTTCCGCGAGATGCCGACCCGCGAAGGCGCGATCGAGGCCCTCGAGCAGATGCCGGGCGTCCTCCTCGACGAGGTCCCGACCCCGATGGAGTGGGCCGGGCGCGACGAGGTCTGCGTCGGCCGCATCCGCGAGGACCTCGCCGACGCGCACAGCCTCAACCTCTTCGTCGTCGGCGACAACCTCCTCAAGGGCGCGGCGCTCAACACCGTCCAGATCGCCGAGCTCCTCGTGGAGCGCGGCATCGTCCCGAAGGACTGACACGCCCCCGCAGCGCGTGAGTGTGGATCCACCTGGCTCTCGGCCAGATGGATCCACACTCACGGCCGGCGGGCGGGCGGTCCCGCTCGCCCGGACGGGCGGTCAGCAGCGGCCGAGGCGCTTGCGGACGAGCATCTCGCGGCCGAGGGCGACCCAGGCCGCGCCGTAGTACGTGGGGTTCTCGCGGTCGCGCGCCGCGGCGAGGTCGAGGAGCCTGCGGGCGTCCCTGCGGTCGCCGGCCGCATGGGCGGCTCCCGCCGCCCCGACGAGCGCCACGGGATGGAGGAAGGCGTCCGGCTCGGGCTCGCCGTCGAGGTCGCGCGGGAGACGGCCGGCGTCCGTCCGCAGGACCCGCCACATCTTCCCCGCGATGCGCCGGTCGGACCGGCGGCAGGACTCCGCGAGCCGGACCGGCAGCCGCACGGCGTCGAAGCCGTAGTGCGGCGGCGACCCCGTGCCGGGCGAGGGCGACGGGCGCGTGCCGCGCGCCCAGTCCGGCGGCAGCGCGTGGCCGTCGAGCACGGCGGGGATCCGGCCGGCGCCCGCGGCCCGGAGGCGCAGCGTCCGCGCCGCGCGCGGTGAGACGTAGGACGGGTTGAACCACCGCTCCTCGCGCGCCCACGGTCCCGCGAGGAGGAGACCGTCGTCCACCATGTCGCGACGGATGACGCGGACGAGTCGGCGCGACGCGCGCCTGTAGGCGGGCTCGTCGAAGCGCCCGGCGGCGATCCGCAGCGCCCGTGCCGCATCGAGGTCGGCGTCGGTCGCCGGCTGGCCGTCGAGGATCCGCCCGTCCCGCCAGTGCCAGGCGAGCGCGCCGTCGCCGCGCTGGAGGTTCCTCCGGGTCCACCGCCAGACCCGAGCGAAGGTCCGCTCGTCGCGGGCGGCGACCGCGAGGAGCATCGCGTAGGCCTGCCCCTCGCTCACCGTGTCGCCGCCCTGGTCGCGGCGCACGACGCGTCCGGCGCGGGTCACGTACTCGTCGAGGAACCGCTCGGTCGGATCGCTCGTGCCGGTCGCCGTCGCCCCGCGGACCGCCGTCGCGCCCCCGGCCCCCGTCGCTCCGCTGTCCCCGCCGCTGCAGGCGGGGGCGGCGAGGAGCGCGACGGCGCCGAGCGCCGCGGCGGCGACCCTGCGTGCCCGCCCCGTCATGAGGCCGCCGGGGTCGCGCCGGCGACGGCCGGCGCCGCGCTCGCGGCCGGCTGCGGGCGCGGAGGGAAGAGCGCGGCTCCGATGCCCGTCGAGAGGACGGTGATGTGGAGGAGCGCGAAGGCCACGTTGTTGAGCGTCCCGGGGGAGGCGCCTTGCGAGAGCCCGTACGTCGCCGCCGCGGCGAGGGTGGCGAGGGCGACGAGCGGCGGCCACACGGGTCTGATCTGCCGTCCGTGTGCGCCGGTCTTCGGCGTGACGACGAACGTCCCGCGGCGGCCGAGCGCGGTGAGGACGGTCGCCTGCACGTGGATCCAGAAGGACGCGACCTGCAGGGCGTAGGCCCGGAAGGTGTACGTGCCGGAGCCCATGATCGCGACGCTGAGCAGGGCGAAGCCGAAGTACGGCGCGAAGTGCAGGAGGAACGCGTCGCCGCTCGCCGAGGACAGCGGCTGCGCGCCGGTGAGGATGCGCACGACGGGCATCGCCATGTAGACGAGGATCGTCCAGCCGGTGAGGAAGTAGAGCGACGACAGGGCGTGCTGGACCCTGAGGCCCACCGGCAGATCGCGGGCGCGGAGGATCGCGCGCATGCCCGTGAGGCAGCCGCGGGCCCAGCGCTGCTGCTGGGAGACGTAGGAGGCCATGTCCTCGGGACCGAGCCCGCGGGCGAGCACCTCCGGGAGGTAGACCGAGCGCCAGGCGCGCCGGTGCAGCTCCACGGAGAGCTCGAAGTCCTCGGTGAGCGAGCCCGTCGGGAAGCCGCCGACGTCCTCGAGCGCCTCCCGCCGGAAGACGACGTTCGTCCCGCAGCAGAACATCGCGTCGCGCCCGTCCTTCCCGCGCGCGATCGCACCGAAGAAGAGGGCCTGCTGCGCCCACGACGCCGCCGAGATCGGGTTGCGCCGCCAGTTCGCGTAGTACTGCGGCGTCTGGACGAACGCGGTGTGCGGGCACTCGAGGTGTCCGAGCGTCGCCTCGAGGAACCGCTCGTCGGGGACGTGGTCGCAGTCGAGGATCGCGACGAACGGCGCGGCGGTGAGCCGAAGGGCGTGGTTGATGTTGCCCGCCTTCGCGTGGACGTGCTCCTCGCGCGTCACCCAGCGGGCGCCGTGGCGGTGGGCGAGCGCCGCCATCTCCTCGCGGTCGCCGTCGTCGAGCAGCCAGACGCGGACGTCCGCGCCCCGCAGCCGGACGGCCGCGGCGACCGTCGGCTCGACGACCTCGACGGGCTCGTCGTAGGTCGGGATGAAGACGTCGACGCAGTGGGCGCCCGACGGCGCGCGCGGTCGGCGGCGCCGCTGTCGCGAGGTCGTGAGCCAGAAGCCCGTCGCCTGCGCGAGGTTGAACAGCTCGGCCGCGACGAGGAGCCCGTAGAGCACGGGCGTCCCGACGCGCCCGGGATCGAGCAGCCACGTGAGGTAGAACAGCGCGAGCGGCAGCGCGATGAGGAGGAGGATCCGCGCGCGCCGGGAGTCGGCGGCCGTCCCACGCGCGTCCCAGTCGGGGGCGCGCAGCCGCGGATCGTCGGTCGTCGTGCTCATCGGTAGACGGTCACCTCCACCTGGGGACGCGAGAAGCGGCCGATCACCCTGCGCTCGTCGGCGAGCGCGCGCCGCGCCCGGTCGGCGTTGCGGCGGTGGACCGGCAGATCGGAGAACGAGGAGATGAAGAAGACGCGGGGCGCCCAGCGGCGTTCCGGCAGGCCCTCGGCGAGCGGGGCCGACCGGAGGTCCGGCTCGTAGTAGCGGACGATGTCGTCGAGGTACGACGGCTCGTACACGAGGACGTCGCCCGGCTGCATCTGCTGCTCGACGGCGGCGAGCGCGCCCTCGAAGTCGTAGCGCCGAGGGTTCGTGCCATTGAACAGCTGGTCGGCGGTCGCGACCGCGAAGAGGGTGACGAGCGCGGTCGCGGACGTCGCGAGCGCGACGCGGCTCCGCGTCCACGCCGTCGCGATCCGCGCGACGAGGAGGATGAGGAGGGGCGCGGTCGCGACGAAGAACCGGACCTCGAAGAGGAACGGCTTCGCCATGCCCGCCGCGAGGAGCACGAGCAGGGGGACGAACGCGCACGCGGCGACGAGATGGGCCCGCCACGTCGGCCGGCGGCCGAGCAGGAAGAGCGTCACGAGGATCGCGAGCGGCCACAGGGCGGTGAGCCTCCCGAGCGTCTCGTCGGAGTGGTAGCCGAGGACGCCCCACACGAGGTTCGTGAGGACGACGTAGACGTCAGGGCGCGAGCCCTCCCCGGAGATGTCACCGGCGCGTGAGGGGCCTTCGTCGAAGCCGCGCCCGGCCGCCTCGTTCGCCCTGAACTGATCGAGCGCGAGGTCGGCGACCGGGAGGGCGGCGAGCGCGACGAGGGCCGTCGCCCCGAGCCACGCGCCGGCGAAGCGGCGCGCGGCCTGCCGGTCGGCGCGGGCGCGCGAGGCGACGACCACGAGGAAGGCGACCTGCTGCACGGCGACGAAGGCGATCGAGAAGTACTGCGTCCAGAGGAGCAGGACGGTCGCCGCGGCGTAGAGCACCCAGGCACGGACGCCCCCGCCGTCGATCGCCCACACCTGGCCGATGAGCGCGATGACGGCGAAGAGCATGAAGAACGCGTACATCCGCGCCTCCTGGGCGTACCAGACGAGGAACGGCGCGACCGTCGCCAGGCCGGCGGCGAGGAGCCCGGCCCGGCGGTCCCAGAGGAGATGGCCGAGGGCGTAGAGCGCGGGGACGAGGAGCGTCCCGGCGACGATCGAGGGCGCGCGCAGGACGAGCTCGCCGGTCCCCGCGACCTGGGCGAGGAGCCAGAGCACGAGGTGGTGGAGCGGAGGATGGACGTCCGTCGTCCGGAGGTTCTCGAGCAGGTCCGCGAGCGGCATCTGGGCCTGCAGCGCGGACGTCGCCTCGTCGAGCCAGATGCCGCGCGTGATGACGAGCCGCACGGCGAGCGCGACCGCGGTGAGCGCCCCGAGCGCGGCCCACGGCACGCGGGTCGCCGAGGCCCCGGCGGCGCTCGCGTCGGAGGGCGGTGCTGGGCGGACCGTCGCGTCCGCTGCCGGGCCGGGAACGGGGTCCCGTCCCGGCCTCGGAGGCGCGGGTCGCTCCGCGGGCTTCGGCGGGGCCGCGGTCGCCGGGAGCAGGCCCGCAGCGGCGGAGACGACGACGAGCGTCGCCGCGGCGCCGATCGTGATCGCGGCGATCGTCCGCGGGTCGTCGCCGAGGATGACGATCGACGCAGCGTGCGCCGCCGCGAGGAGGAGGAGCGCCGCGACGAGCGGGCGGCCGCGTCCACTCGCGACCCGCTCGGCCACGAGGACGCGCCCGACGCCGAGCAGGGCCATGCCGGCGACGTACGGCGGGACGAGGCCGGCGATCGGCTCGTACTCCCGTCCGAACGCGGCTCCGAGGGCGGACTCCGGGAGCGCGGCGGCGACGGCGAGCGCGAGCGCGCCGAGACCGGCAGCGAGACCGAGCGCGGCGGCGAGAGCGCGGCCGTCCTGGCCCGTGCGCGGGAGGAGGACGAGCGGCACCGTCGTCGTCGCGAGGGCAGCCGCCCCGCCGAGCGTGGAGAGGATCGCGAAGCGCCCCGCGTCGAGCTCGCCGAGCGCCGCGTTGGCGAGGACGAGATCGGCGTTCTGGAGGATCGCGAGGAGCAGGAACGCCGCCGTCGCGAGCCCCGCGGTCGTCGGAGCCGCTCGCCGCGCCGTGCCGCTGAGGCGCTGCGGGAGGCCGGGCCGGGTGACGAGCAGGGCGATCCAGCCCCCCGCGACGACGCCGGCGGCGCCGCCGATGGCGCCCGTGGTCGCCGCGAGGGGGAGCCCGAGCGCGAGCCGGATCCCGGGCTCGGCCGCGAGACTCGCGATCGCGCGGCCGTGGGCCCGCTCGCCGATGAGGCGACCGCGCTCGAGCGCGAGCCAGCCGGCGGACGGGGCGCCGACCGCGAGGACGAGGATGAGCCCGGCGGGGAGGCCGAGGACGCTCGCGAGCGGCAGCGACAGGACGCCGATGGTCGCGCCGGCGCCGAGGCCGGCGAGAAGCGCCCGGTGACGGTGCCGTGCGGCGAATCCCGGCATCGCGGCGCTCCCCGCGCTCAGCGCGCTGAGAGGCACGTGGATGACGAGGAAGAGCGCGAGGAAGACGGCGAGCTCGGCGAAGGCGCCGGGCGCGAGGACGCGTGCGGCGAGGAGCGCGAAGGCCAGGTTGCCGACGCCGGCGCCGATCTGCCCGGCGGCGACGAGGGTCTGCTCGCGGAGCAGGAGCCGCGTCGAGACGCGCGGGCGGTGCGTCGTGGGCGAGCCGGCGATCGTGCTCATCGCGTCCACTCCTCGGGTCGAAGCGGGAGCTCGCCGATGGCGGCGGCGTCCGCGAAGGTCCGGCCCCCGTCGAGGAGGAGCCGCAGAAGCCGGAAGCCCTCTTCGGCCGCTGCGATCTCGCCGCGCACGGCGGAGGCGCGGACGACCGGACCCGAGCACGCGGCGGCGACGAGCGCGTCCCCGAGCGCGGTGGGCGCCGCCTCCGGTCCGAGCGCGGGGGCGCCGAGCCGCCCGGCGAGGCCGCGCAGCTTCGCCTCGTGGTCGTAGGCGACGACCGGGACGCCCGCGACGCACGCCGCCGGGATCGCGTGGAAGCGCATCGCGAGGACCGCGGCGCAGCCGCGCATCCCGTCGGCGGCGTCGGAGAGGCTCTCGGGCGGGAGGACGATCTGCGCCGAGCTGCCGAGCTCGTCGCGGATCGCCCGGGCGAGGTCGAGGTCGTCGGTCTCCGCCGGCCCGCCCACCTGCCACGGCTGGAGCTCGACCGGGCTCCCGGAGGCGAGGACGGGGACGAGCGCGGCCGCGATCCGTCGCGCGAGCTCCTCGTCGCCCGCCTCGTGGGAGAGGGCCACGCGCACGGCACCGGCGGGGTGGTAGCCGCCGTCGGGCACGCCGTCGAGGAGCGGCCAGGCCGCGTCGGCGCCGACCCGGATCGGCGTCGGTGCGCCGATCGCGGAGAGGGCCTCCGCCGACTCGTCGTCGCGCAGGACGAGGAGGTCGGCCTGGCGGACGAGCCGACGGACGAGGGCCTGGGCGCGCTTGGAGCGGAGCCGTCCCGCCCCGACGCCCACCATCGCGAACGGGCGGCCCGTCGCCTTCGCGGCGGCCGCGAGCCCGAGCGCACGGGAGAGGAGGTCGAGCGGCGGGCGCCCCGTCGAGCTCGGCAGCTCCTTGAAGACGGTGCCGCCGCCGACGACGATCGCGTCCGCATCGCGGATCCTCCTGGCGACGACCGGCAGGTCGGTGCGGCCCGCGGTCGCCACGACCTCGTGATCGGGGAGCGCCCGCGCGAACGCCTCGGCGAGCGCGTCGTCGCCGGGGTTGCGCTGCCCGAAGGCGCCTGCGAGGAGGATCGAGCTCATCGGGTCGACTCCTTGGCGTAGATCTCGAGATGGCGCCGCGCGACCTCGGCCCAGGAGCGGCCGGCGGCGAGCACGCGCGTCGTGCTCGCGAGCTCGCCGAGGGCGCCGTCGTCGGTCGCGAGCTCGCGGAGGCGTGCCGCGAGGCTCTCGGCGCCGGTCGGGGCGACGAGCGCGTCCGGCGCGTCCATCGTCCTGGCGAGCGCCGGCGAGACGATCGCGGGAGTGCCGTGGGCGAGCGCGAGCGCGAGCGCGCCGGAGGAGGAGACGGGGCGCGGGTAGGGGTAGGCCGCGACGTCGACGTCCGCGAAGAGGGCCGGCAGCTCGTCGTCGGGCACGAAGCCGAGGAAGGCGGCGTCGTCCCCGTGGGAGGCGCGCAGCCGGTCGGCGTAGTCGTCGCCGGCCGCCGCCAGGCGCGGGTGCGGGCCGCCGGCGACGACGACCTGCACCTCGTCACGGGCGAGGCGTCCCGCCTCGAGGAGCGCTTCGAGCCCCTTGTACGGCGCGAGGAACCCGAAGGCGAGGACCGCGAGGCGATTCTGGTCGATGCCGCGGGCGGCGCGGCGCGCGGGATCACGCGTCACCGGCTCGCCCGGCTCGATCCCATGCGCGACGACCTCGGCGCGACGGAGCGTCGCGGCGAACGACGGCTCGTGGACGATGACCGCGTCGGAGAGCCGGCGGATCGCGGTCGAGACTCCGCCGAGTCCCGCCCTCACGGCGCCGACGGGCGCGCGCACGCCGTGCATCGCGACGAAGGCGCGGTCGATCGTCGCCGGGTCGACGACGTGATGCATCGTGACGACGGTGCGACGCCGGCGGCCGCGCAGGCGGGCGAGCCCCGCCACGAGGCCGGGCACGTGGTCGGGTCCTCCGTAGAGGAACGTCTCGTGCTGCACGTGGACGACCGGGGCGCCGGTCGCGCGTGCCGCGCGCGCCGCGGCGGGAAGAGCACCGCTGCCCCGTCCGAACGCCCGCTCGACGCTGACCATGCCGTCCCAGTGGCGGGCGGGCAGCCCGGGCTCGCGGAGGGCGACGACGTGGACGTCGGCGCCGGCGTCGGCGAGCGCGCCGGCGAGATTCGCGGTGTAGGACGCGACGCCGGTCCAGCCGTCGTGGCGATGGCCGGGGGCCGGGTAGGGCCCGACGAGCGTGACGTCAGGCGCCGACACGGGCGACCTCCCGGACGTCCTCGCCGGCCGCGGGCCGGTCCGGTGCGGCGGCGCGCCGGTCCTCCGCGGTCAGCGGCGGCGCTGCGTCCGCGGAGGCGGGCCGACGGCGCCGCCCGAAGAGCCACAGGCGCACGAGCGAGCGGCCCATCCTCGTCGCGTCGGCGACCGGGTCGACCCGAGAGCCGTCCTGGTCGACCCAGACGGTCGGGACCTCGGCGATCGGCTGACCCGTCTCGCGGGCCGCGAGCAGGAGATCGACGTCCCACAGCAGGTCGGTGACCTCGAGGCGCGGGATGAGCGCGTCGGCGACGTCCCGGCGCAGCGCCTTCGCGCCGCACTGGGTATCGCGATAGGGGAGGCGGAGGAGGCGTCGCGTCGCGAGCGAGAACCCCGCGCTCGTCACCTTCCGGGCCACCGGGCGGCTGGCCGGGAGGACGGACGCGGGGTGGCTCCGCGAGGCGATCGCGCCGCCGTAGCGGCGCGCGACGCGCACGAGGCGGCCGAACTCCGACGGCGGTGTCGCCCCGTCGGCGTCGACGAAGCCGACGACGTCGGCGTCGCTGCGGCGGAACGCCTCGGAGAGGACGCCGCCCTTCCCGAGCTTCGGGAAGCAGCGGGCGACGACCCGCGGATCGCGTGCGCGGTGCGCCTCGACGACGTCCGCGGTGCCGTCGGTGCAGGCATCCATCGCGACGACGAAGCGCGTCGCGGCGTCACTGAACGCCGCGCGGTACGCATCGAGCGTCGCGCCGATCCGCGCCTCCTCGTTGTGGGCCGGGAAGATGATGTCGAGCCGCAAGGCAGCCTCCTCGTGCAAAGGGGGTCGTGAGAGTGCGACGACGACGCCGTGGACCAGGAGGGACCCGCGCTCCCTCCGTCTCCGCGCTCGGCGGAGCCTGGTCGTCCTTGTGCTGGCCGCGCCCGGCGGCGGCCGTGAGGGGTGTGCGTGACCCGGGCGTGGGTGAGGTTCGCGGACGCTGGTACCCGCTCACAACCCCCTGAGACGCTTCTCTCGCTCGCCACTCCGGTAAATCGGCGCGAGGAGGGGCTCGCGGAGCGCTCGGTTTACGAACCTTTAGGTGGCCGGGGCGGTGGTGAGACGCGTCGTTCAGGTCGCGTCGAGCCGCTGCGGGCCGCGCGGCTCGGCGGGGCGCGCGCCGGGCGGGGGGAGCGGCTGCAGATCGAGCTGCCACCAGCCCACGTCGCGCCAGGCGCCGTGCTTGAAGCCGACGCCGCGATAGACGCCGACGAGCGTGAAGCCGAGGGACTCGTGCAGTCCGACGCTCGCCTCGTTCGGCAGGGTGATGCCGGCGTACGCGCGATAGAGCCCCTGCCGGCGAAGGAGGCCGAAGAGGGCGCTGTAGAGCGTCCGCCCGACGCCGGCGCGGTGGTGCGCGGCGTCGATGTAGACGCTCACGTCGACCGACCAGCGGTAGGCGGCGCGCTCGCGGTGCGGCGCGGCGTACGCGAACCCGGCGATGACGCCGTCGCGCTCGGCGACGAGCCAGGCGTGGTGCGCGCTCACCGTCGCGATACGGCGCTCCATCACCGCGAGGTCGGGGACGACCTCCTCGAACGACGCGACGCCGTCGGCGACGAACGGCGCGTAGACCTCCGCGCAGGCGGCGGCGTCGCGGTCGGGATCGGCGTGTCGGACGTGCACGGCGGCGGATCGTCGCAGGCGCGACGCCCGGGAGCCCGGCGAGTGTCGATCCACCCACCGCCGGCGGCGCTCGATCGACGCTCACCCGGTGGGCGTCAGCGTGCGGCGCCCGCCGTGAGCTCCACGAGCTCGCGGCGCGTGCGGACGCCGAGCTTCCGGTAGATGTGCCGCCGGTGGGTCCGCACGGTCTCGATGCTCACGTGGAGCGCGAGCGCGATCTCCGCGTTCGATCGTCCCTCGCGGAGGTGCTCGAGGACGTCGAGCTCGCGGCGGGTGAGGAGGTCGGGCTCGAGGCCGAGCGCGGCGTCGGGCGGCGGCGAGGTCGCGCTCGCGCCGACGGGCAGCACGTGGAGGCCGCGGGACGCGAGGTGGATCGCGCCGATGACGTCACGGGCCTGCGTGCTCTTCGCCAGGCACGCCGTCGCCCCGAAGGAGAGCATCTGGCCGCTGTCGGCGGCGGAGGGGTTGTTCGCGAGGACGACGAGCCGCGTCGCCGGGTGGTCGCTGACGAGCCGGCGGACCTCCGCCGCGGAGGTGAGCGCGCCGAAGTTGATGACGGCGACCCGCGGAGCGAGCTCCTCGAGGACGCGGTCGAGGTCGCCGTGCAGGACGTCCTCGGCGACGAGCTCGAGGTGCTCGTCGCGCTCCACCAGAGCGCGCAGTCCGAGCGCGATGAGGTCCTCGAAGCGCGAGAGCAGGACGGTCGTGTGGGAGGAGGTGGACGGCATCTCCCTCTCTCTATCGGCAGCACGGGCCGAAAGGGTGAGCCTCTTCTCACCCGTACTTCACCCCGCCGCTCCCCCCGCGTTCACCCGCGCCGGGGGACGACGGCGGCGCCGCGGCCGGGCATGATTCTCCTCGTCGCACGGAGCGGCGACACACCAGGACCGAAGAAGGATGGGGCGGTCCTCACGACAGATTTCCCTGGGGCGGAATGGGGTACGCACACAGGAACGGGAACGGGCCTTCGGGCCCGTTTCTCGTTGTTGTGGGGCATCGTCCTCGACGCGTCGTGTGACGGCGCGCACGGAGGCGTCACCGAACACGTGTTCAGGGGTACGTGTGTTCCCATGGACGATCGCTGGACCGACACCGCCTCTCCCGACGAGCTCGGCGCGCGCCTCGACGCCGTCCGCCGGCGCCTCGAGAGCCGCACCGCCCCGACCCGCGAGCGACTCGCGGCGCTCGGGCCCGCCGAGCTCTTCGCGCTCGCGGCCGACGAGCTGCGCCTCGCCGACGAGGAGATCGACCGCGCCCAGCGGCGCGTCCACGTCATCGCGGCGAACGCCGCCCAGCGGCTCGGTGAGCAGCTCGTCGCCGAGCGGGCCGGCGACGTCTAGGAGCCGCTCTCGAGAGCCGCTCCTCGCCCGGGGCTCTACTCGACGTCGTCCTCGGGCGGGCTGATCCGCGCCCGCAGCCGCGCCCGCGCGGCGTCGAGATCGTCGGTCGCGAGCGGCCCGGCGTCCTCCTCGCCCGCGCGGCGGCCGAGGCGCTCCGCACGCTCGGAGAGCGACTCCTCGGGGATCGGGACGATCGTCCGCGGGGCGTCCGCGCGCGCGCCCTTGCGCCGCCGGCGGCGGCCCGTGAGCGCGTTGGTGAGGTCGCCGATCCTCATCGGGCGCCCGATCCTACGTGACGGGTGGGAGGCCCGTCATGAGCGCGACCCCGGCGCGCGGCCCGTGCAACGGACCGTGCGCCGGGGTCGCGGACCCGGCGGCATGTCGGCGGGAGCTACCAGCCCTCGCCGCCCGAGCCGACGCCGGCGACGACGCTCGTCGACCAGTCGATGACCGAGGTCGGCTTCACGACGTGACGGCTCATGCCGAGCTCCTTCGGCGAGAGCCCGAGGGCGAGGCCCACGAGCTGCGGGAGGTGGAGCACCGGCATCTCGAGGTCCCGCGGCACGAGCCGCTCGGCGATCGGCTGCTGGAGGTCGAGGTTGAGGTGGCAGAGCGGGCACGGGGTGACGAGGCAGTCCGCCCCCTGGTCCTGCGCGTCGCCGAGGTTGCGCGCCGCCATCCGCAGCGACGCGTCCTTGTTCATCGTGATGATGGGGAAGCCGCAGCACTTGTGCGAGCCCGCGTACTCGATGACCGTGCCGCCGAGCGCCTCGATGACCTGCGCGAGGTACGTGTCGCGCGGGTTCTCGTCGTCGATGCCGAGCCGGTCCATCGGCCGGACGATGTAGCACCCGTAGAACGGCCCGACCTTGAGGTCGGTGAGCGGGCGCTTCACCTTCGCCTTGAGGTTCTCGAGCCCGATCTCCTCGACGAGGACCCAGAGGAAGTTCTTGTTCGCGATCCCCGCCTGGTACTCGAGACCCTCGCCGGCGAGCGTCTCGTTGACGTGCGCGCGGTACTCGGCGTTCGCGTCGAGGCGCTCCTGGCACTCCGACTGCGCGCCCTGGCACGTCGAGCAGATGTTCATCATGAGGTCCGCGCCCTTGCCCATCTCCTGCTGGGCGAGCGCGAACGTGCGGGCGTTGAGCGTGTCGGCGAGCTCCTGGTTGTGCTCGGCGATGACGCCGGCGCCCGTGCAGCAGGCGCGATCGAGCTGGACGAGCTCGATGTCGAGGAGCGGCGCGACCTTCGCCATCGAGCCGTGGAGCTCGGGGGTGAAGCCGCGGCTCACGCAGCCGGGCCAGTACGCGACCTTCATCCGATGCTGCTCCCGTCCTTCTCGGCCGCCTCGGGGGCGGGCTGGGCGTTGTCCTCGTCGGTCCCCGTGACGTACAGGTTGAGCTCGTAGCGCTTGTCGCGGGACTCGACGGTGTCGTAGATCTTCTGGACGGCCTTGAGGTCGTCCTTGGGGATCTTGTGACCGAAGACGGCCGCCTTGATCCCGACCTTCCCGCGCAGGAGGGCCTTCGTGATCGCCGGCAGGGAGTCGGCGAGCTCGGCGCCGGCGGCGGGGTGGAACTTCCCGAACCACGAGTTGCCGCCGTAGGAGCGCGGGAGGAGCTCGGCCTCGTGGAGGAGGCCGTAGTCCTTGACCAGCGTGACGAACGCCGCCTCGTGGCGGTGCCCGTTGTTGCGGTCCACGATGTGGTGGTCGGACCCGGCGCGGCGGCGCAGGCGCATGATCTGGCTCATCGGGGCGACGCCCTTCGGGCACGCCTCGATGCACTTGAAGCAGTGCGTGCAGTCGTACATGCCCGCGGGGTCCTCGGCGAGGTCCTTGAGGCGCTCCTTCTGCTGCGCGTCGCGGGGGTCGCCGACGAACCGGTAGGCCTTCGCGAGGGCGGCCGGGCCGATGAAGCTCGAGTCGACCTCCATCGAGAGGCAGTCGGAGACGCAGGCGCCGCACTGGATGCACGCCATCGACTGCGTGACGTCGACCATCGCCTCGCGATCGACGATGTACTCGCGCTCGGGGATCGGCTCCTTGTTGATGAGCCACGGCGTGACGCGCTGGATCTTCTTCCAGTGGACCGCGTCCATGTCGACGATGAGGTCCTTGATGACGGGCATGTTGCCCATCGGCTCGACCGTGATCGTCCCGTCCGGCGACTTCTTCGCCGCGTCATCGAGGTGCGTGTGGCACGCGAGGCCGGGGTTGCCGTTGACGCGGACTCCGCACGAGCCGCAGATCGCGGCGCGGCACGAGCAGCGGATGCCGATCGAGCCGTCGAAGCGCGCCTTCGCCTGGAGGATCCCCTCGAGGACCGAGCGGTGCGGCTCGAGCTGGATCGTGTGCTCCTCCCAGTACGGCGCCTCGCCGGACTCGGGGTCGTAGCGGCGGAGCCGCAGCGTGAAGTCCTGTGGGGGCTTGCGAGTTTCCATCTAGTACTTGCGCTCCTCGGGCTGCCACTGGGTGATCGTCACCGGCGAGTACGACACCTTCGGGACGTCCTCGCCGTTCCTCGACGTGTTGATGTGCTTCTGCCACTCCTCGTCGTTGCGCTCGGGGAAGTCCGTGCGGAACTGGGCTCCGCGGGACTCCTTGCGCTCGAGCGCGGCGACGACGGTGCACTCGGCGGCGTCGAGCATGTAGCCGAGCTCGATCGCTCCGAGGATGTCCTGGTTGAAGACCGTGCCCCGGTCGTCGATGTACGCGGTCTTCGCCTCGTCCTTGAGGCGGCGGACGACCTCGTGGGCCTGGTTGAGGCCGGCCTCGTCGCGGAAGACCGCGACGTACTGGTTCATCGTGGTGCCGAGCTCGTCCTTGATCTCGGAGACGCGGCGACCGGACTTGTCGCGGCCGACGATCTCGGCGATCTCGGCCTCGTCGCGCTTCAGCTGCGCGTCGTCGGCCGCGGGCATCGTCATCGCCTTCGCGCGCTCGGCGGCGTGCTCGCCGGAGCGGCGGCCGAAGATGAGGGTGTCGAGGAGCGAGTTCGCGCCGAGGCGGTTGCCGCCGTGGACGGAGACGCAGGCGACCTCGCCGGCGGCGTAGAGGCCGGAGATCGGCGTCGCGCCGTCGACGTCCGTCTTCACGCCGCCCATGATGTAGTGCTGGCCCGGGCGGATGAGGATCGGCTCCTTGGTGATGTCGACGCCGGCGAAGTCCTTGCCGATGTTGACGATCTCGCGGAGCGCCTCGAGCGTGCGCCGCTTCGGGACGACGGTGATGTCGAGGTAGATGCCCTCGCCGTTCGTGCCGACGCCGCGGCCCTCGTTGATCTCGGTCTGCTCGGCGCGGGAGACGACGTCGCGGGAGGCGAGCTCCATCTTGTTGGGCGCGTACTTCTCCATGAAGCGCTCGCCCTCCGAGTTGAGGAGGTGCGCGCCCTCACCGCGGGCGCCCTCGGTGATGAGGAAGCCGTTCTCGACGAGCGTCGTCGGGTGGTACTGGATCATCTCCATGTCCATGAGCGGCGCGCCGACGCGGTACGCCTGGGAGATGCCGTCGGCCGTGCAGATGAGCGCGTTCGTCGTCGGCTTGAAGCACTGGCCCGCGCCGCCCGAGGCGAGGATGACGTTCTTGGCGCTGAACGTCTCCATGGCGCCGGTGCGGATGTTGCGCGCGACGCAGCCGACGCACGTGCCCTCGTCGTCGAGGATGAGGGACGTCGTGAACCACTCCTCGTAGCGGTCCACCGTGTCCGAGTGCTTCATGAGCTGCTCGTAGAGGACGTGGAGGATCGCCTGGCCGGTGATGTCGGCCACGTAGGCGGTGCGCTTCATCGAGGCCCCGCCGAACGCGCGGAGGTCGAGCTCGCCGTCGTCGTTGCGGTGGAAGGTGACGCCGATGTGCTCGAGGTGCATGACCTCCTTCGGCGCCTCCGAGCACATGACCTCGATCGCGTCCTGGTCCCCGAGGAAGTCGGAGCCCTTGACGGTGTCGTAGGCGTGCGAGCGCCAGTCGTCGGCGACGCTCACGGCGGCGTTGATGCCACCCGCGGCCGCGACGGAGTGCGACCGGACGGGGTGGACCTTGCTCATGATCGCGACGGTGACGCCGGCCTCTGCGGCGGCGAGGGCGGCGCGCTGGCCGGCGAGGCCGGCGCCGATGATGAGGACGTCGTGTGAAGGCATGAACTCTCTCTGCGGCGGACGGTTCCGGGGTCGCACTCTATACGTCGACCGGCGCGGACCAGCCTCCCCCTCGACGCCTCCGGGCGCGACGGCGCGAGTGCGTCAAAGCCGACCGTTTCGGCCGGATTTTCTGGGTGGCCGCGGTCAGCGGGAGGCGGCCGCGCCGAGCGCGCGGCGGACCTGCTCGATCGTCACGACGCCGCAGAGCCGCCCGTCGCGGTCGATGACCATGAGGGCGCCGAGCTTGCGCAGGGGCAGACTGCCGAGGAGCGACTCGAGCGGCTGGTCCCGCTCGATGCCGAACTCGTCGGGGCCGGCATCGAGCAGCTCGCCGACCGACAGGGCGGGCTGGCCGGCCTCGATCGCGCCGTCGATGCGCGTGCGCTCGAGGATCCCGAGGTAGCGGCCCTCGGCGTCGACGACGGGGAACCAGGACCATCCGTAGCGCAGGAACCAGTCCTCCTCGGCGCGCAGGACCGTCACCTCCGCGGGGAGCGAGACGGGCTCCTGGTCCATGAGGTCGGCGACGGTGACGCCCTCGATGCGCTCCGCGAACTCGCTCGTCGCGACGGCGCCGGTCGCGGCCTGGCCGAGGAAGAAGCCGAGGACGACGAGCCAGATGCCGTTCAGCGGGTCGGTCGTGAACGCGAGGACGAGGCCGCCGCCGATGAGGAGGTAGGAGAAGCCCTGGCCGAGGCGGGCCGAGAAGCGGGTGCCGCGGTTGCGGTCCTTCGTGATCCTCCACGCCGCGGCGCGCGCGATGCGTCCCCCGTCCAGGGGGAAGGCCGGGACGAGGTTGAAGACGAAGAGGAACGCGTTGACGACGAAGAGCCAGCTCGCGAGCGCGAGGGCGGGCGAGGTCGCATCGGATGCGAACTCCGCGTTGTCGAAGAACTCGCCGGTCTCCGAGAGGGCGACGGCGGCGCCGAGGCACGCGAGGCAGACGAGCAGGGTGACGGCGGGCCCGGCCGCCGCGACGCGGAACTCCTCGCCGGGGCTGCGGCTGTCGCGCGAGAGCTTCGCGAGGCCGCCGAAGAACCAGAGGTCGATCCCGTTGATGCCGATGCCGGAGCGACGTGCGACGAGCGCGTGTCCGAGCTCGTGGAGGACGATCGAGCCGAAGAAGAGGAGCGCCGCGATCACCGCGACGACGTAGGCCTGCGTCTGGGACCCGTCGAGGACGTCCTCGAACCACCCCGACAGGAAGTAGATCATCAGGAACAGGAAGAGGAACCAGCTCGGACTCGCTCCGATCCGGATGCCGAAGAGCCTTCCGAGCTGCACCGATCCGCCCATCACGAGGACATCGTCGCACGCCCGAGGAACCGCACGACCGCGGCGGCGTAGTCCTCCGGGGCGTCCTCGGGCGCGAAGTGGCCGACGCCGTCGAGGACGTCGAGCTCCGCGCTCGGGATCTCGCGGGCGAAGCGGTGCGCCCCGGCGACGGGGGCGAACGCGTCGTCGCCGCCCCAGAGGAGGAGGGTCGGCACGCCGAGGGCGGAGAGGCGGGTGGGCGGGCCCATGTACTCCGTGAGCTCGGAGAACTCGCCCGAGCGGTAGAGCTCGAGCTGGCGCGCCTTGCCCTCGTCGTCGGAGAGGGCGCGCCAGTACTCGTCGATCGCCTCGTCGCCGATGCCCGTCGAGACGCTGCGCAGCAGCGCGCCGAACGACTCGCGGGTCTGCTGGGCCATGAGGTCCTCGCCCGTGCCGGGCGTGCGCATCGCCTCCGCCATCCCGTGCCACTTCCCGTCCGCGAAGAAGCCGGTGTCGCTGATGACGAGCGCGGCGATCGCGTCCGGGTGGTCGCACGCCCACCGCAGTCCGATGAGGCCGCCCCAGTCGTGGACGACGAGCACGACGCGGTCGAGGCCGAGCGCCGTCCGGAACTCCTCGAGCGCGGCGCGGTGCGTCGCCCAGTCCGCCGGTCGGCGCTCCGGCGAGTCGCCGTAGCCGGGGAGGTCCGGCGCGACCGCCCGCATCCCCGCCGCAGCGATCTCCGGCAGCAGCTCGCGCCACATGTAGGAGGACTCCGGCCAGCCGTGGACGCAGAGGACGACGGGCGTCCCCGCGGGCGGCGTGACATCGGGGAGCGCCTCGCGGTACGCGAGCCCGCCGGCGGTGGGGAGGGAGGTCATCGGGCGTGGAGCCTCTCAGACCCTCCTCGCTCCCGGGGGGCGCGAGCGGGGGGGTACGAATCGAACGCGCGTTGATTTCGCGCCCGTATGGGCGGGTCGAATCGAACGCGCGTTGATTTCGCGCCCATATAGGGGGTGAATCGAACGCGCGTTGATCTCGCCCCCCGTGGCGTGGTGTCGTCCCGCCCGGGGGAGGCCGGTCACTCCCGCGCGAGCAGCGCGACCATCGCCCGGCGCACCGGCGCCGGCGGGAAGGCCATGACGACGTCCTCCTCGTGACGGGCGAGGAAGCGCGCGGCCCAGCGAGCGCCCCGCAGGCTGCGCGGGATGCCGCCCTTCATGAAGAGGCCGTCGCGAGCGGCGGCGGACGAGTCGACGAGGAACTCCTCGAGCCCGAGCGGCGGGGTGACGCGGCAGCGCAGGTGCGCGGTCGTGGTCCCCGACGCCTTCACGCCGTGACGGGCGCCGGGACGCACGAGCATCTCGCCGTCGGCGGCGGTGATGACGCGCTTCTCGCGGCCGAGCTGGAAGCGCACCTCGCCCTCGACGACCCACCACACCTCGGTCTGGCGCGGGTGATGGTGCGGCGGGAGGACGCCGCCGGGCTCCATCCAGGTGTCGACGACGAGGTCGTCGCCGTCCTGGGCGAACGCGTAGGTCGTGCGGTGGACGGGGTCGTGGTGCCGCTCGGTCATGGGAGCCTCCGCGGTGAGGTTACTGGCAGGTAACATAGCGCGCGATGCCGCGCTTGTCAGCCGAAGATCGCCGTGCGCTCGTCCTGCGCGCGGCGGCCGACGCCTTCCGCGCCCGCGGCTACGAGGGCGCGCGACTCGACGACATCGCCGCCGCGGCCGGCGTGACGAAGCCGATCGTCTACCGCCACTTCGGATCGAAGGAGGCGCTGTACCTCGCCCTCCTCGACCGGCACGAGGAGGACCTCCCGGCGTTCTTCGCGCGGATGTCACCGCCGGCCGAGGGCGCGTCGCTGCGCGACGTCGTGCGGGCCGTCCTCGCGCACTGGCTCGCCTACGTCGAGGAGAACGGCCACGCGTGGGTGATGCTCTACCGCGACGCGGGTGGCGGTCCCGCGATCGAGGCCCGGCGCCGCGAGGTGCGCTCCCGCGCCCGCGCGCTCTTCGCCGGCTTTCTCCGGGAGCGCGCTGACCCGCCGCTCCCGCCGGCCGAGGTGGCGCCGCTCGCCGAGATCCTCGTGAGCGGGCTCGCGGGTCTCGCGCTCGCGGTCGTGGACGGCACCGAGGCACGCGACGACGCGACGGTCGACGCGGCGCTCCGTGTCGTCCTCGCGGTCCTCGTCGCCCCACCCTGAACGCGGCCGGGGGCGGTGGGTCGGTGCGAATCGAACGCGCGTTGGATTCGCCCGGGTCGGCGGCGCGGCTGCGGCCAGGCGCCGGGGGCGCGGGGTCAAATCAACGCGCGTTGAGTTCGCCCCCTATGTGGGGGTCAATTCAACGCGCGTTGAGTTCGCCCCCCGCGGATGCGGTAGTCAATTCAACGCGCGTTGAGTTCGCTCCCGGCGGTGCGGGGCTCGATTCAACGCGCGTTGGATTCGCCCCCTATGCGGGGGTCGATTCAACGCGCGTTGGATTCGCCCCCTATGTGGGGGTCGATTCAACGCGCGTTGGATTCGCCCCCTATGTGGGGGTCAATTCAACGCGCGTTCGATTCGCCCCGCCCCCGGCGCCCCGCCCACGCCCGCCCCGCGCCCCCGCACACCCCGAACGCGCTACGCCTCCACCGGCATGTGACGGTCGACGATCGCGCGATGGTCGACCGACGGAGGGAGGGTGCCGAAGACGCCGCCGCCGTCGCCGCCGAGGCGCGTCGCGCAGAACGCGTCGGCCACCGGCGCGGGCGCGTGGCGGACGAGGAGCGAGCCCTCGAGCACGAGCGCCATCCCCTCGACGACGCGGCGCGCGCGGGCCTCGATCGCCTCGAGGTCGGCGAGCTCGTCGCGCAGCGCGCCGACCGCCGCGTCGAGCCGCGGGTCCGCGCCGCCCGCCTCGGCGACCTCGTCGAAGTACGCGCTGAGCACCTCGGGCTCCTTCGCGAGCGCGCGCAGGACGTCGAGCGCGTTGACGTTGCCCGACCCCTCCCACACCGAGTTGAGCGGCGCCTCGCGATAGAGGCGGGGGAGGCCGGACTCCTCGACGTAGCCGTTGCCGCCGAGGCACTCGAGCGCCTCGGCCGCGAGCGACGGGTAGCGCTTGCAGACGTGGAACTTCCCGAGCGCCGTCGCGATCCGCTTGAAGCGCTGGGCCTCCTCGTCGCCGGCGAGCGCCTCGTCGTAAGCGCGGCCGAGTCGCATCGCCAGCGTCGTGGCGGCCTCCGACTCGACGCAGAGGTCGGCGAGGACGTTCGCCATGAGCGGCTGGTCGACGAGGGTCTTCCCGAACGCGCTGCGGTGCGCGGCGTGGTGGAGCGCGTTCGCGACGCACCAGCGCATCCCCGCCGCCGACCCGAGGACGCAGTCGAGCCGCGTGTGGACGACCATCTCGAGGATCGTCCGCACCCCCCGGCCGGGCTCGCCGACGAGCCGACCCCACGTCCCGTCGAACTCGACCTCGCTGCTCGCGTTCGACCGGTTGCCGAGCTTCTCCTTGAGGCGCTGCAGCCGGAAGGCGTTGCGGCTGCCGTCGGGGAGGAAGCGCGGGACCGCGAAGCAGCCGATCCCCTCCTCGGTCTGCGCGAGGACGAGGAAGAGGTCGCTCATCGGCGCGCTGCAGAACCACTTGTGGCCGCGCAGGATGTACTCCGCCCCCGGTCCGCCGCCGTCGAGCGGGACCGCGGTCGTCGAGTTCGCGCGGACGTCGGAGCCGCCCTGCTTCTCGGTCATCGCCATCCCGACCTTCGCCGAGCCCTTCTCCGCCGCCGGTCGCAGCTCCGGGTCGTAGGCGTTCGCGGTCACGAGCGGCTCCCACTCGGCGGCGATCTCGGCCTGCATCCGCAGAGCGGGGATCGCCGCGAAGGTCATCGTGATCGGGCACGCATGGCCCTGCTCGGCCTGCGTCGAGGTGATGTACATCGCGCAGCGCGCCACGTGGCCGGGACGGTCCGCGCCGCCCTCCGTCCACGGGAGGCTGTGAAGGCCGTGCTCGCTCGCGAGCGACATCAGCGCGTGCCACGACGGGTGGTAGGTCACCTCGTCGATGCGGTGTCCGAACCGGTCGTGGGTCTTCAGCTCGGGCTCGTTGTCGTTGGCGAGGAAGCCCCATTCGACGGGCTCTGCGCCCCATGCGGCGCCGACCTCGGCGCAGCGCTCACGCGCCCACGCCCCGCCTTCGCGCTCGAGCGCCTCGACGAGCGGACGGTGCGTCGTGAAGAGGTTCACAGGCGCGAGCGGGGGCGGCTGGTTGGTCACCTCGTGCGTCTCGGGACCGGGGGAGGCGGGACGAGCGGTCGTGGCCATCCATCGATGGTACGCCGGGCGCCGATAGCATCGCGCGCGTCCTCAACTCCCCTGACACGGACCCACCAAGGAGACCCCGATCGTGAGCACACCCGTCAACGTGGCCGTCACCGGCGCCGCCGGCCAGATCGGCTACGCGCTCCTGTTCCGCATCGCGAGCGGCCAGATGCTCGGCCCCGACACCCCGGTGCGCCTCAAGCTCCTCGAGATCCCGCAGGCCGTGAAGGCGGCGGAGGGCACCGCGATGGAGCTCGACGACTGCGCCTTCCCGCTCCTCGCCGGCATCGACATCCACGACGACCCGAAGGCGGCCTTCGACGGCGCGAACATCGCGCTCCTCGTCGGCGCCCGCCCGCGCGGGCCGGGCATGGAGCGCGCCGACCTCCTGGAGGCGAACGGCGCGATCTTCAAGCCGCAGGGCGAGGCGCTCAACGCAGGCGCCGCGAGCGACATCAAGGTCCTCGTCGTCGGCAACCCGGCGAACACGAACGCCCTCATCGCCCAGGCCAACGCCCCGGACATCCCGGGCGGGCGCTTCACCGCGATGACGCGGCTCGACCACAACCGCGCGATCGCCCAGCTCGCGCAGAAGACGGGCGCCGCCGTCTCGGACATCACGAACATGACGATCTGGGGCAACCACTCCCCGACGATGTTCCCCGACCTCTACAACGCGAAGGTGAAGGGGCAGAACGCGTTCGAGGCGGTCGGCCAGGACGTCGACTGGTACCGCGACACCTACCAGCCGACCGTCGGCAAGCGCGGCGCGGCGATCATCGACGCGCGCGGCGCCTCCTCGGCGGCGAGCGCGGCGAGCGCCGCCATCGACCACATCCACGACTGGGTGAACGGCACCCCGGACGGCGACTGGGTCTCGATGGCGATCCCGTCCACCGGCGCCTACGGCGTCGACGAGGGCCTCATCTCGTCGTTCCCGGTCACGTGCTCGGGCGGCGAGTACACGGTCGTCGAGGGTCTCGACCTCCCCGAGTTCGCGCAGGAGAAGCTCGACGTCACCGTGAACGAGCTCAAGGGCGAGCGCGACGCGGTGAAGGGCCTCGGCCTCGTCTGAGCCGACCGTCGCAGCGCTGACGTGACGAGGGCCGGGAGCGATCCCGGCCCTCTCTCGTCCCGGTGGCAGCGCGGGCGCCGCGCGGGGATGGCCTCAGGCCGCGTCGACCGCGTGCCAGCCGCGACCTTCCTTGCGGACGAGCCCGTCCTTCTGCAGGCCCGGCAGGACGCGGTAGAGGTAGTTCTGCTTGATCCCCATCGTCTCGGCGATCTCGGGGATGGTGATGCCGGGACGCTGCTTCACGAGCGTGAGCGCCTCCTTGCTGCGGTTGCCCGAGCCCTTCGGCCGGCCGCGGCGGCCGCCGCCACCCGACGAAGCGGCGGCCCGGCCCTTGCCGCCGCCGGCGCGCTTGGCCGGTCGCCGTGAGGTCGAGGAGGACGTCTCGCCGACGCCCTCCAGTGCCTGGAGCGCAGCCTCGAGGCGGTGGTACTCGTCGACGAGCGGTCGCAGCTCCTTGAGACGCGTCGCGATCTCGGAGCGCTTCTCATCGAGAAAATCGGCCATACGGTGAGCCCTTCTGGTCCCCAGGTGCGGAGCCGTGGTGAATACGTGAATGCTGACCGGTGATGGAGTGTAGTCGACTCCGTGCCATTTCGTGTGAGTGAACGAATTTGTGTCACATGACGCGGCTCGCGGATCAGCGCGGCGCGACCCCGGTCGCGATTCCCGGCGTGCCGGCGCTCATCGGTTCTGATCCGCCGCAGACGCCCCGCCGCAGAACGAGCGTTACCCCGACAGGAGGAGACGGACCATGCGCAAGCGCATCACGCTCGCGATCTCGACGACCGCCGCGGCCGGAGGGCTCGCCCTCGCCATGGCAAGCCCCGCCGCCGCCGGCCACTGCGCCGACCTCGGCCAGCCCGGCAACTCGGACTTCGCCGAGCACGTGAAGGCGAACAACGGTCCCGGCCCGCACAACGAGGGCCAGCACCGCGGCTGGAGCACCTGCGAGTCGAACTCGGCGAACTTCGGCCAGTAGACGACGGTCGTCGCACCGGCGGGCCGGGCCGTGGCGGCGGCACCGGCTCGTCGTGCGTCAGGCGGGTGAGCCCGCCCGGGCGGGCCTCCCCTGCCGTCGAGAACTCACATCGGGGCCCTCTCCGACACGGTCTGAGTTCTCGCGCGACGGAGGCGGCGATGGTGCAGCGGCGGCGCCGGCCCGTCGTGCGTCAAGGGAGGACCTGCTTGGCGATCTGCTCGCCGCGGATGCGGCGGGGGAGATAGCCGGTGAACTGGATGGAGAGCTGTCCGCCGAGGCGGGCGGCGGCGGGGAGCGACTCCTTCATCTCCCACTCGCCGTCGTCGATCTTCGCGTGATGGCGGAAGAACGCGACGCTGCCGTCGGGCTGGGTGTAGCCGAGTCGGATGCGCACGACGCCGCGCGCGCGGCTGCTGGTCGTGCCGTCGACGACGAGGTTCCCCGCGCTGTCGATGCGGGTCGTGCCGCGCTCGAGCCTCGCCTTGTTGGACGCCGCACGCAGCCGGACCTCGTCGGGCCGCACGCGGTCGTTGCCGGCGTAGGAGATCTCGAGGATGCCCGTCCGCATGCTGCGCATCGCCTTCGGGAGCCGGCGGTCGACCTTGATGCGGCCGTCGGCGGGGATCTTCTCGGTGAAGCGGTAGGTGCGCCCGTTGGCGCGGAAGGTGGCCTTCAGCTCCCCCGAGGCGCGCTTGGTGATCTCCCACAGCGAATCGAGACGGCCGTCGTCCACCCCGGCGCGGAGCACCTCGAGCTTCGCGGGGAACTTCGGCACGACCGGCACCGGCACCGGGACGGGCACCGCGAAAGGCGCGGGCACCGGCACCACCGCGGGCGCGGGCGCCGGCGGTGGCGGAGCCGGCGCGGGCTGGGCCGGGAGCGCGGGCGCCTCGAGCCGCTGGCCGAAGATCTCGAGCTCGTTGTCGACGAGCCCGCCGGTGTTCGTCTCGCCGGACCACACCGCGAGGAACGTGTTGGCCTGGGGCACGTAGGTGACCGCGGGATCGTTCGCGTCGTAACCGGCGTCGCCCGTGCCGCCCATCTGCGAGACGCGCTGGTCGTCGACGCCGATCTCGGCGCCCGCGGGGTCGAGGAGCTGCGCGTAGACCTCGAGCTCCTCGTCGACGAGTCCGCCGACGTTCGCGTCTCCACGCCACGTGACGAGGTAGGCGCCGGTCGCGGGGTGCGCCGCGACGTCGGGGACGAAGGCATCGAACGTGGTGTTCCCGATGCCGCCCAGGGCCGAGATCCGGCGGTCGTCGGCGCCGGCCTCGGCCGCCGCGCGTGTCACCCGCTGGACGAAGATCTCCCGCTCCCCGGCGGCGAGACCGCCGGTCTCCGGGGCGTCGGCCCAGACGACGAGGTATTCGTCGTTGGCCGGATGGAAGACGATCTCGGGGCCGACGAACACCGAGCCGACGCCCGGCCCCGAGACGCGGACGTCGTCGGCTCCCGTCTCGTTCCCCGCCGACGACACGCGCTGGACGAACACGGCGAAGTCCTCGTCGCCGAGCCCGCCGTCGTTCGTGTCGCCGCGCCACGCGACGAGGTACTCGCCGTCGACGGTGTTGTAGGCGACGGCCGGGCTGTAGGCGTCGAAGGCGGAGCTCCCGTCCCCGCCCATCTGCGAGATGCGCTGGTCGTCGGGCCCGATCTCGGCCCCGGCCGCCGTGACCCGCTGGGCGAAGATCTCGTTCTCCCCGTCCGCGAGCCCGCCGGTCGCCGGCTCGCCGTGCCACACGACGAGGTACTCGTTCTGCGCCGGGTCGTGCGCGACGTCCGGCAGGTTGACGGTGTCGCTGGTGTCGCCATCGTTCCCCGCCTGCGAGATCCGGAAGTCGTCGGGGCCGACCTCGAGGCCGGCGGCGCTCACGCGCTGGCCGAAGACCTCCCGCTCGTCCGTCCCGAAGTCGCGGCCCACCCACACGACGAAATACTCGTCGTCCACGCTGTTGTAGGTGACCGCGGCCGCGAACGCGCCGTACGCCGCGGACCCCAGCCCGCTCATCGTCGAGAGCCGGCGCGCGGGGCCGACGAGCGTGCCGTCCGGCCCGACGAGCTGACCGAAGATCTCGCGCTCGCCGTCGACCTGCCCGCCGATCTGCGGGTCGTGCTGCCAGACGACGAGCGACTCGCCCGTGAGCGTGTTCGTCGCGACCGCCGGCACCTCGGCGTCCGCGGCGGTGTTGCCGTCGGTCGTGAGCGGCTGCGAGATGCGCAGCTCCGGGCCGACGGGCGCGGGCGGGACGGCCGCGGCGCTCGCCGGCACGACGAGAAGCGCGATGCACGGGGCGAGCAGTCGGCGGATGGACATGGCGGCTCCTTGCCGGCGTGTGGCCGGTCGTGCGCGGACCCGCGACGAACGTAGCACCGCGCGGGAGGGACCACAAACCGGCGCGCGTCACCGGCGGGGCCGCCGCCTCAGCCCCCGTTGCGGAAGCGCGCGGCGAGCGCCCGCAGCGATGCCTCGGCCTCCTTCTCCGGCACGCCGCCGACGAGCGCCTTGCTCGCGACGGCGCCGAGCGGGCCGAACGGCGCCTTGAACTCGTTGCGGTAGTCGAACCGGGTCCGCGAGCCGCCGTCGAGGGGCGTGAAGCGGTACTCGGTCTCCGCGTGCGAGCGCGCCGGACCCTTGCCGTGCCACTCGGCGCGGCGGTTCTCGTCGCAGCGCGCGAGCGTCCACTTCACCTTGAACGGCGCGCCGCGGATCGCGAGCGTCTGCTCCATCGTCGCGCCCTCCCGAGGCGGGACGGCGTCGTGCCGGTGGAGGCACCTGTGGATCGTCACCCACTCCTGGAGCAGGTCGGGATCCATGACGACGCGCCACACCTCTTCGGGCGGCGCGTCGATCTCGATGCTCGTCGTCACCTCGCTCATGGAGGGAGATCCTTCCCGATCCCGCTCCCGCGCTACCGCGCGGCGAGCGCCTCGACGCGCTCCCACTCGCGCAGCGCGTGCTCGACGGCGGCGTCGAAGCGGTGGAGGCGCACCTCGGGGAAGACCTCGCGCGCATGGTCGTCGCGCGGCAGGAGCGTGCTCTCGAGGCTCTCCATGAGCGGCTCGATGAGGCCGACGTCCTCGCCCGCGATCTTCGCCGCGACCTTGCTCGCGATCGGCGTCACCGAGAGCGGGAAGCGGATCGCGGGGCGCTGCACGAGCATGAGGTCGCGGATCCGCTCGATCATCTCCCCGTAGCTGAGGACGTCCGGGCCGGCGACGTCGAGGGACAGCGAGCCGTCGACGGCGCGCGACGTCCCCGCCGCGAGGAGGTAGGCGACGATGTCGCGCTCGTCGACCGGCTGCGTGAGGTTGCCGTGCCAGCCGGGGAGCGGGAGCAGCGGCGTGCGCTCGACGAGCCGGACGAGGAAGCGGAACGAGCGGCTGCCGCGGCCGACGACGAGGCTCGCGCGGAACGCGACGGCCTCGGGCGCGGCGTCGAGGAGGATCTCCTCGACCGCGACCCGGCTCGCGAGATGCCGCGAGGCCTGCTTGTCCTGCGGCACGAGCCCGCCGAGGTAGACGACGCGGCGAACCCCCGCACGACGCGCCGCCTCCGCGAAGCGCTCGGCGGAGCGGCGCTCACGCACGTGGAAGTCGCCGGACGGGCCCTCCATCGAGTGGATGAGGTAGTAGGCGACGTCGACGCCGTCGAGCGCCTCGTCGAGGCCCGCGCCCGTCTCGGCGTCACCCTGCACGACGGGCACGTCGTGCCGCACCTTCGACGGCGTCCGGGCGAACGCGCGCACGCCGAGACCCCGGTCGAGGATGCGGGGGACGAGCACGTCGCCGAGGTATCCGGAGGCGCCGGTGACGAGGACGGTCATGTGCGCAGGAGGGTACGGCGCGCCCCGCCTCTACGATCGCCGGCCATGGATCTCCTCCGCCGCCACGAGGCCGCCGCCCGCGACCGCCTCCCGGCGGCGACGTACGACTACTACGCCGGGGGCGCCGGCGACGAGCGGACGCTCGCGGAGAACGTCGAGGCGTGGCAGCGCGTGTGGCTCGTCCCGCGGGCGCTCGTCGACGTGAGCGCCGTCGACCCGTCCGTCGAGCTGCTCGGCGCCCGGCTCGCCGCGCCGGTCGTCCTCGCGCCGGTCGCCGCGCAGCGACTCCTCCACCGCGACGGCGAGGTCGCGAGCGCCCGCGCCGCGGCCGCGGCCGGATCGGCCTTCTGCCTCTCGACGCGGGCGACCGCCGATCTCGGCGAGGTCGCCGCGGCCGCGCCCGGCGCCGCGCGCTGGTTCCAGCTCTACGTCGAGCGCGACCGCGCGCACACCGAGAGGGTCCTGCGGCGCCTCCCCGACCACGGCTACGGTCAGGTCGTCGTCACCGTCGACGTCGCCGTCCCCGGGCGGCGGGAGCGCGAGCTGGCCCACGGCCCCGTGCCCCTGCCGCAGGGCGTCGCCGTCACGAGCCACCTCGGGGACGGCGGCTCGGCGGCCCAGGAGCTCGCGGCGAAGCCGATGGCCGGCGGATGGGACGCCTCGCTGCGCTGGGAGGACCTCGAGTGGGTCGCGCGGACGAGCGGGCTCGGCGTCGTCGTGAAGGGCGTCCTCTCGGCCCACGACGCCGAGCGCGCGATCGCCTGCGGAGCGAGCGCGATCGTCGTGTCCAACCACGGGGGGCGGCAGCTCGACGGAGCCGTCCCGACCGCCGTCGCCCTCCGCGAGGTCGCCTCGGCGGTCGCCGGCCGCGTCCCCGTCCTCGTCGACGGCGGCGTGCGCAGCGGGGCGGACGTCGTCCGCGCGCTCGCGCTCGGCGCCGACGCCGTCCTCGTGGGGCGCCCGTACGCGTGGGGCCTCGCCGCCGGGGGGCCGTCGGGCGACGGGGGCGAGGAGGGCGTCCGTGAGGTCCTCGACGCGCTCCACGAGGACACGGCGCGCGCGCTCGCGCTCGTCGGCGCCGCCCGGCCGCACGAGGTCGGGGCCGATCACGTGCGGCTCCGCGGCTGGGACTGATCCGTCGCGCTCGACCTCGCCGGACCTTCGTCCAGCGTGCGCCGCTTTCCGCGCAGCGTGCGGGAAATCGCGTGACGAAGAGGGGAGGAATGTGCTTCCTGGGCGCCTCGTGAGGGGACCCCGGAGGAAAAGGTCGGCATTTGCGGAGTCCTGCGGACGGGAACCCTGCTCTGTGCGGGAAACACCCGATGCGGGGCGTTGCGCGCCGTCGAGTCGCTGTGGTTCGATGCTGCCCTCTCGAGCACCCCCGCACTCCCCGGTGCGGCTGCTCACATGGACGAGGACGGGCGCCGCGTCGCGGCGTCCGCCCACCTGCGCGACACCCCCGGAGGGCGATTCACCACATGGCGAAGGGCCGCACGACGAAGAGGAAGCCGTCCTGCGAGGACTGCTACTTCCGCTGCAACCTCCTCTGCTCGCTCGAGACCGACGAGCCGTGCGTCACCTTCCGCCCCGACTCTCCCGAGGGGCTCCGCCCGCCGCGGCAGATGCGCTTCCACTTCCGCCAGGACCGGCGGACGCAGGCCGCCTGGGCCTTCCCGAGCGCCCAGGAGCAGGCGACCCTGCACGCCTGACCTCGCGCGCCACGGCGCACGCGCGCCACCCGCCTCCCGATATGTTGCGACCGTCACGACGGGAGGAGTGGTGCGGTGAGAGTCACGGTGCTCGGCAAGTCGCCGTCCTGGCAGGACGCGGGCGGAGCGTGCAGCGGATACCTCGTCCAGGAGGACGACACCTCCGTCCTGCTCGACTGCGGCAACGGCGTCTTCTCGAAGCTGCGGCGGCACGTCGACTACGTCGATCTCGACGCCGTCGTCGTGAGCCATCTCCACGCCGACCACATCCTCGACCTCGTCCCCTACAGCTACGCGCTCACCTACGCGCCGCGTCAGCAGCCGGTCCCGGTGCACGTCTGGCCGGGCACGGACGCACCCGCCCGTCCCCACCTCTACGCGCCGCACGGAGCGCGCGACGTCTTCCGCCAGGTCGTCGGCGCATGGGGGAACGAGGACCTCGTGGAGAACGCGTTCGAGCTCGTCGAGTACGAGCCCGACCACGTCCTCGACATCGGGCCGCTGCGCATCCGGTTCCACCCCGTGCCGCACTTCCTTCCGACGTGCGCGATCGAGGTGACCGTCCCCGAGGGCGGGGGCGGGCGGCTCACCTACGGCGCCGACTGCGCGCCGAACGACGAGATCGTCGACTTCGCCGACGGCACGGACCTCCTCATCATCGAGGCGACGCTCCCGCGGCCGGAGCGCGGCGGCGTGCGGGGGCACCTCACGCCCGGCGAGGCGGCCGAGCACGGCGCCCGGGCGGGCGCCGGGCGGGTCGTGCTCACGCACATCTCCGACGAGCTCGACCCCGAGTGGGCCCGTGCAGAGGCGGCGAAGTGCTTCCACGGCCCGGTCGAGGTCGCGCGCGAGGACGCGGTCTACACGCTCTGAACGACGCCGGCCCCGGCCGTCCCGGGAGGCGAGCGCGGCGCGGCGTTACATTGCGTCCATGCGACCAGAGCGGGACCTCTTCGCGAACTTCGAGCGGATGCGACGCGAGATGGACGAGCTCTTCGGCGACGTCCTCGGCGGCGTCCCGGCGGGACTCGCGTCTCGCCGCCGGGGCGGCTTCTCGCCGGCCGTGGACGTCTTCTACGAGACGCCCCAGGGCGAGAGCGGCGACGAGCCGCCGCGCGCCGTCGTGCAGGCCGAGCTCGCCGGCATCGACATCGACGAGATCGGCCTCGAGATCCAGGGCCGCGAGCTCGTGCTCACCGGGCATCGCCGCCCCGTCGACGCCGAGGGCCGGGTCTACCAGCAGCTCGAGATCGACTTCGGGCCGTTCCGGCGGGTGATCCCGCTCGGCGCCGACGTCGTCGCCGAGGAGGCCCGGGCGACCTACCGGGACGGGATCCTCCGCGTCGAGCTGCCGCTCGTGCGCCCAGCTCGGCGCACGGTGCGGATCGACGCGGAGCCGGAGCAGGAGACGGTGCGCGAGCGGAAGGAGCTGCGGTGATCGAGATCGAGGGCAGCGCGGACAGTCAGATGGTGGACGTGGGGGTCCGCGACGTGCCGGACTCCCTGCCGGTCCTCCCGCTCCGCGAGACCGTCCCGCTCCCCGACACCCTCACGCCGCTCGCGATCGGCCAGGAGCGGTCGGTCCAGCTCGTCAACGACGTCCTCGCCGGCAACCGGATGCTCGTGATGGTGACGAGCAAGGACGCGGAGAACGAGGTCCCGGGACCCGACGTCCTCTACGACGTCGGCGTCGTCGGCTCGATCGCCCGCATGCTCAAGGTGCCCGACGGGACGCTGCGCATCCTCGTCCAGGGTCAGCAGCGCGTCCGCATCGAGGAGTGGCAGCGCGAGACGCCCTACCTCGTCGCGCGGATCAGCGAGCTGCCGGACGTCGTCGAGGACACGCCCGAGATCACGGCGCTCATGCGCAACGTGCAGGAGACGTTCAACATGATCGTCGAGCAGGTCCCCTACCTCCCGGAGGAGCTGCAGATCGCGGTCGCGAACACCGACGATCCCGGCGCCCTCACCCACCTCATCGCGGGCTCCCTGCGGATCAAGCCGGAGGAGAAGCAGCAGCTCCTCGAGGAGATCCACGTCGGCAAGCGGCTGCGGATGCTCGTCGAGATCCTCGCGCGCGAGCTCGAGGTCATCTCGATCGGGTCGCAGATCCAGTCGCAGGTCCAGTCGGAGATCGACAAGGGGCAGCGCGAGTTCGTCCTGCGGCAGCAGCTCGAGGCGATCCGCAAGGAGCTCGGGGAGTTCGACGAGTCGGCCGCGGAGGCGGGTGAGCTGCGGGAGCAGCTCGACGCGATCGAGCTGCCCGAGGAGGTCCGCCGGCAGGCCGACCGGGAGCTGAAGCGCCTCGAGTCCCTCCCGCCGCAGGCCGCCGAGCACGGCGTCATCCGCACCTACCTCGAGTGGATCGTCGCCCTGCCGTGGGACAAGGCGACGGAGGACGACCTCGACCTCGCGCATGCCCGCGGGGTCCTCGACGAGGACCACTACGACATCGAGCGGGTGAAGGAGCGGATCCTCGAGTTCCTCGCGGTCCGCCGCCTCAATCCCGAGGCGAAGGGCTCGATCCTCTGCCTCGTCGGCCCTCCGGGCGTCGGCAAGACCTCGCTCGGGCGCTCGATCGCCCGCGCCCTCGGCCGGAAGTTCGAGCGCATCAGCGCCGGCGGCGTCCGCGACGAGTCGGAGATCCGCGGCCATCGTCGTACCTACATCGGTGCGATGCCGGGGACGATCATCCGCGCGCTCCGCGACGCCGAGTCGAACAACCCCCTGTTCATGATCGACGAGATCGACAAGATGGGGTCCGACTTCCGCGGCGACCCGGCGAGCGCGATGCTCGAGGTCCTCGATCCCGAGCAGAACTCGACCTTCCGCGACCACTACCTCGACGTGCCGTTCGACCTCTCGTCGGTGATGTTCATCACGACGGCGAACACGCTCGAGACGATCCCGCCGCCGCTCCTCGACCGCATGGAGGTCATCCAGCTCGCCGGCTACACCGAAGACGAGAAGCTCCAGATCGCGCGGCGCTACCTCGTCCCCCGGCAGATCGAGCGCCACGGCCTCAAGAAGTCGTGGATCTCGATCAGCGACGCCGCGCTCAAGGCGGTCATCAGCGACTACACCCGCGAGGCGGGCGTCCGCAACCTCGAGCGCGAGATCGGCTCGATCTGCCGCAAGGTCGCCCGCGGCGTCGCGGAGACGGAGTCCTCGAACGGGCGCGTGAAGAAGGTGAGCGTCGGCGAGAAGAAGGCGCGCGAGCTCCTCGGGCGTCAGCGCTACTTCCGCGAGGCGAAGCGGCGGACCCGCGTCCCCGGCGTCGCGACGGGGCTCGCCTGGACGGCGGTCGGCGGCGACGTCCTCTTCGTCGAGGCGACGGCGATGCCGACGGCGACGCCGGGGCGGCCGAAGCTCACGATCACCGGCCAGCTCGGCGAGGTCATGCAGGAGAGCGCCCAGGCCGCGCTCAGCCACGTCCGGGGACGGGTCGCCGAGCTCGCGCCGGAGGCGGACGAGGACTGGTTCGCGCATCACGACATCCACCTCCACGTGCCGGCGGGAGCGATCCCGAAGGACGGCCCGAGCGCGGGCATCACGATGGCGACCGCGCTGGCGTCCCTGCTCACGGGGCGACCGGTGCGCGACGACGTCGCGATGACCGGCGAGATCACGCTCACGGGTCAGGTGCTGCCGATCGGCGGTCTCAAGGAGAAGGCGCTCGCCGCGCAGCGCCACGGCGTGAAGACCGTCATCGCGCCGTCGCGCAACGCCGTCGACGCGGAGGAGATCCCGGAGCACCTGCGCGCGCAGCTCGAGCTCCGGTTCGTCGACTCTCTCGACGAGGTGCTCGAGATCGCGCTCGCGAAGCGGCGCGCGTCGAAGCCGCCGCGCGCGTCGGGGGTCGCCGCGTCACCGTCGCGCTGACACTCCTCGTGTGAGGCGACTGGGCGCGGGGTATGCTCGCGCAAGCTCTGCAAACGAGGACCTGTCGAGGAGTCATGGGCGTCAAGAAGAAGGCCGCCGGCGGACTGGCGGCGACGAAGGCGGCGAAGACCGCGAAGGACGCTCCGTCGAGCGTCGCGGATGCTGTCGAGGCCGTGAAGGACAACCCGTACGTGCAGCGGGTGCAGACCGACGACGAGCTGCGCGACAACGTGCGCGTCGCCTTCGAGTCGGCTCGCGACGCCTACGAGCGCGTGAGCAAGGCGAAGAAGGGCAAGGTCGCCAAGACGATCACCAACGACAAGCAGTTCCACCAGTCGCTGCAGGACGCCGCGACGGCGCTGCGCGACGTCGGCGGGGCGCTCAAGGAGCCGCCCGCCGTCCAGAAGGGCAAGGCGAAGAAGTCGAAGGCCGCGGCGAAGCGCAAGAAGAGCGGCGGAGGGCTCGGGCGCAAGCTCTTCGTCCTCGTGCTCGCGGCCGGGCTCGCGCTCGCCGTCTCCGAGGACCTCCGCAACAAGGTCCTCGACGCGCTCTTCGGCGCCGAGGAGGAGTTCGACTACTCCTCGTCGACCGCGCCGTCGTCCCCCGCCCCGTCCTCCTCGGCCGCGTAGCCGCCCGCGACGACGAGACCGTTCCGGAGGGCGCCGATCGGCGCCCTCCGTCGTCTCGGCGCCGTCCCATCGCGGCCGGTGACTACGATGGACGCGCGATGGCCGTATCCGCGACCCCGAGGCCGATCGACGGCGAGAAGGCGACCCGCATCGTCGACGCCATGCGCGCGAGCGTGGCGCGCCGAGGCGTCGCCGGCTCGACGTTCGACCACGTCGCCTCCGAGGCGGGCGTCTCCCGGGGGCTCCTGCACTACTACTTCGGGACGAAGGAGCGGCTGCTCGCCGAGGTCGTGCGCCGCGACTGCGAGCTGCGCATGGCGCTCCTGCGGACGCAGCTCGAGGGCGCCGACAGCGCCGACGCGTTCGTCGGCCTGCTCCGCGACTCGCTCACCTCGATGTTCGAGGAGGACCCCGACTTCGTCACGGTCATCTTCGAGCTGTTCACGATCTCGCGGCACAACGAGGAGATCGCCTCCGAGTTCCGCGAGGTCCTCCGCCGGACGCGCGCGCACGTCACCGAGGTGCTCGATCGCAAGAGCGAGGAGGCCGTCGTCACGCTCCACGCGCCCCCCGAGGCGATCGCGGACATCATCTTCGCCGTCGGCGACGGCCTCGCCCTGCGGATGCTCAGCGAGCCGGAGCGCGACTTCGGCGCGAGCCTCTCCGCCGGCGTCGTCGCGATCCGGTCCCTCCTCTCCGATGGCCGATGACTGAGGGCCCCGTCGTCCCGCCCGCCCGCAACGTCCTCGGCGGCGTGCTCGAGCCGTGCGGCACGGATCCGCTCACCGGCTTCCACCGGGACGGCAGCTGTCGCACCGGCCCGGAGGACGTCGGCAGCCACACGATCTGCGCGGTCGTCACCGAGGAGTTCCTCGCCCACCAGCGCGCGATCGGCAACGACCTCTCGACGCCGCGCCCCGAGTTCCGCTTCCCCGGCCTCGTGCCGGGCGACCGCTGGTGCGTCACCGCCGTCAACTGGCGCCGCGCCTACGAGGACGGCGCCGCCGCCTACGTCGTCCTCGCCTCGACGCACGAGAGGGCGCTCGACATCGTCCCGCTCGACGCCCTCCGCGAGCTCGCGGTCGACGTGCCGAGCGACCCCGGCGCCCTCGAGAGCTGACGGCCGTCACGCCTCCTCGGCGAGCCGGCGCTCCACCGAGGCGACCTTGTCGGCGAGCGTCTGCTCGCGGTCCCGGCGCTCGTCGAGCTTGAGGACGGTGTAGACGCGGGGGATCCCCATCTCGAACGGGATCGCGTGCAGCTCCCCGACGACGGCGAGGATGTCGGCGGTGTCGCCCTCGAGCGACGTCCCCATCGCGTGCATGACGGAGGCGACGCGGTCCTGGCCGGCGAGGTGGCGCTGGATCGCGGCGATGTATGCGCTCGCGCTGGGGTCGGAGCGGCCGAGGGCGAGGATCGTGAGGTCGGCGGTGGCCATGGAGTGACCGTAGTGCGGCGCGCAGTGTGCGGCGAATCACACTGCGTCGCGGGGCGGGGAGAGAAGCTTCCGCGTGCCTGGCTGGCTGGCCAGCCAAGTACCCGCCCACACCTGGAGGACCGCCATGCAGGGCTTCATGCTGCGTCTCGACGCCGGCATCCGCCGACGTCGCCGTCTCGTCATCGCCGTCTGGGCCCTCGTGCTCCTCGCCGCGCTGCCGTTCGCGGCGAAGCAGGGCGACCACCTCACGGGTGGCGGCTTCGGCGTCCCGGGGTCGGACTCGCAGCAGGTCGAGCGGGCGATCGAGCGCGACTTCCCCGACGCGGGCCGCACCGCGCTCGGCGTCGTCCTCGTGCCGGGGCCGGACGCGACGGCGCAGGCCGTCCGTGACGTGCTCGCCCGCGCCGCCGAGGCCGCGGAGGCGACCGCCGACGTCGAGCTGCCGGCGACGGCGCGCGACACCGCGCTGGCGCGGATCGCCGCGGCCCCCGACCGGCCGCTCGTCGTGCCGCTCGCCGCCGACGTCGACGACCTCGAGGCCGCCGACGTCGCGAGCGACCTGCGGGAGGAGCTGGGGCTCGCCGAGGGCGCCGACGGGCCGGTCGGCGTCCACCTCGTCGGCCAGGGCGCCCTGTGGGCCGGTCTGCAGGACCTCTCGAAGGAGAGCCTCGAGAAGGCCGAGGTGACCGGCTTCCCGGTCGTGCTCCTCATCCTCCTGCTCGTCTTCGGCTCGCTCGCGGCGGCCTCGCTGCCGTTCGCGCTCGGGGTCGTCTCGGTGCTCATCACGGGCGCGCTCATCTACGCGCTCTCCCTCGCGATGGAGATGAGCGTCTTCGTGACGAACATGGCGTCGATGATCGGCATCGGCGTCGCGGTCGACTACTCGCTCTTCGTCCTCGCCCGCTACCGCGAGGAGGTCGAGCGGGGCCGCCATCCCGACGAGGCGCGCGCGGTCGCGCTGGCGACCTCCGGCGTCGCCGTCCTCTTCAGCGGCGTGACGGTCATCGTCTCGCTCGCCGGGCTCTTCATGATCGAGGCGAACGCGCTGCGGTCGATGGCGCTCGGCGCGATCCTCGTCGTCGCGATGTCGATGCTCGCCGCCGCGACGCTGCTCCCGGCGCTCATCGGCGTCCTCGGCCGCCGGGCGCACGCCCGCGGCCGCGTCTTCTCCCTCCTCCACCTCGTGCGGCGCTCCTGGGCGCCACGGCGACGCGGGTCGACCCGGCCCGGGGCGCCGGTCCCGCCGTCCTTCTGGGAGCGCTGGACCGCCGCCGTGACGCGCCGCCCCGTCGTCGCGCTCGCCGGGACGACCGGGCTCCTCCTCGTGCTCGCGATCCCGGCGCTCTCGCTCGAGACGCAGAACGGCGCGCTGCGCCAGTTCCCCGACGGCCACGAGACGCGGGTCGGCTTCGAGATCGCGGCCGGCCTCGCCGGCCCGGGAGCGGGGGCCCCGGTGAAGGTGCTCGCGCAGTTCCCCGGCGGTCGTGCGGACACCGGCCCCAACGCGGCGCTCGTCCGGGATCTCCGAGCGGCGCTCGCCTCCGATCCGCTCGTCGCCGAGGTCGCCCCGGCCCGGACCTCGGCCGACGGCCGCAGCGCGCTCGTCGTCGCGACGCCGCGCACCGACGGCGAGTCGCCGGCGGCGAAGGATCTCGTCGAGCGGCTGCGCGCGCAGCTGCCCGCGCTCGCGCCGGCCGACGCCGCGGACGTCGCGGTCGGGGGCACGACGGCGGCGCAGGTCGACTTCCGCGACCTCCTCTCGGGGTCGATGTGGAAGATCGTCCTCTTCGTCCTCGGGCTGAGCTACCTCGTCCTGCTCGTGCTCCTGCGCTCGGTGCTCCTGCCGGTGAAGGCGGTCCTCGCGAACCTCCTCAGCGTCGGCGCGGCCTACGGGGTCCTCGTCGCGGTCTTCCAGTGGGGCTGGTTCGACGGGTTCCTCGGCTTCCAGAGCCCGGGCTACCTCGACCCGATCATGCCGCCGCTCGTCCTCGCGGTCGTCTTCGGCCTCTCGATGGACTACGAGGTCTTCCTGCTCAGCCGGATCCGCGAGCGGGTCCAGGCGACCGGCGACATCCGGCGCGGCGTCGCCGAGGGCATCGCGGCGAGCGCCAGGACGATCACGAGCGCGGCGCTCATCATGGTCGCCGTCTTCGCGGTGTTCGTCTCGGCCGGCGTGCCGTCGATCAAGCAGCTGGGGCTCGGCAACGCCGTCGCGATCGCCGTCGACGCGACGCTCGTGCGACTCATCGTCGTCCCGGCCGCGATGGAGCTGATGGGCCGCTGGGCCTGGTGGCTGCCGGGCCCGCTCGACCGCCTGCTCCCGCACATCGCCATGGAGGAGGCGGCCCCCTCCCCAGGCGTGAGTGTCGATCTGCCGACGCTCGACGACGCCGGATCGACACTCACCGGACGGGAAGAGCCTCGAGACGCTGCGCCGCCGCCTCCCACGCCGAGTGGCGTGGGACGATGACGTCGACGTGGCCGCCCTCGTCGGGCATGAGCAGCTCGACGTCGGCGCCCGCCTCGGCCGCCCGCTGCGCGTAGGCCTCGCTGCGGCGCACCGGGATCGTCTCGTCGCCCCGCGGGTGCACGATCGTCACGGGGACGCCGAGCGGGACGCGGCGGATCGGGTCGACCTGCGCGAACCGATCGGGCGCGTCCTCGGCCGACCCGCCGAGGAGGAGCTTCGCCGTCGTCCCGGCACGGACCATGTCCGTGACCGGAGCGAGAGCGAGGACGTGGCCGATGCGGACGACCGGGTCGGCACCCGGCGCGTCGTCGGGGAGCGACTCCCGCCCGCCCGCCCACAGCGCGAGCTGGCCGCCCGCCGAGTGGCCGACGGCGACCACCCGGTCGAGGTCGAGACGCGGGTCGTCGAGCGCCGCGAGGTGGTCGACCGCGTCCGCGACGTCGGTGAAGGTCTGCGGCCAGCCGCCGCGCCCACGACGCCCGATCCGCCCGTACTCGATGTTCCAGGCCGCCCAGCCGCGCCGCGCGAGATCCGCGGCGAGCGGCCGGGTGGTGAGGCGGCCGTAGGTCGTGCGCCAGTAGCCGCCGTGGAGGACGACCGCGACGGGGTGCGGACCTCCGCTCTCCGGCACGTGGAGGTCCGCGACGCCGTCGCGGTGCGGGGCGTAGCGGTGCCGGGGCGGCCTCGTGAACGCGCTCGCCGCGACGGCGAGCGAGAACGGCGGCACCCGCGTCAGCCCGCGAGCTTCGGGGTCGTCCAGTCGGCGGCGAGGCGCGCGGCGAGGACCTGCGGCAGCTCGTCGATCGCGACGCGATCCTGCTCGAGCGAGTCGCGGTCGCGCACGGTGACGGTGCGGTCCTCGAGCGACTGGTGGTCGACGGTGACGCACCAGGGCGTGCCGATCTCGTCCTGCCGGCGGTAGCGCTTGCCGATCGAGCCGCCCTCGTCGTACTCGGTCTGCATGCGGCCGCGCAGGGCCGTGAAGATCTCGCGGGCGAGCTCCGGCTGGCCGTCCTTCTTCACGAGCGGGCAGACGGCGACCTTCACCGGGGAGAGGCGGGGGTGGAGCTTGAGGACCGTCCGGCTCTCGCCCTCGACCTCCTCCTCGTCGTAGGCGTCGACCATGAAGGCGAGGGTCGCGCGGTCGGCGCCGGCCGCCGGCTCGATGACGTGGGGGACGTAGCGGTCCTTCGTCTGCGGGTCGAAGTACTCGAGCTTCTCGCCCGAGTGCTCCGCGTGCGCGCCGAGGTCGAAGTCCCCGCGGTTCGCGATGCCTTCGAGCTCGGACCAGCCGATGGGGAAGAGGTACTCGACGTCCGCCGTCCCCGAGGAGTAGTGGGAGAGCTCGTCGGGGTCGTGCTCGCGCATGCGCAGGTGGTCGGGCCGGATGCCGAGCCCCGTGTACCAGTCGTGGCGCAGGCGCTTCCACTCGTCGTACCAGCGCGGCGCCTCTGCCGGCGGCACGAAGAACTCCATCTCCATCTGCTCGAACTCGCGCGTGCGGAAGATGAAGTTGCGCGGGGTGATCTCGTTGCGGAACGACTTGCCGACCTGCGCGATGCCGAACGGCGGCTTCTTGCGGGCGAACTGCAGGACGTTCTTGAAGTTGATGAAGATGCCCTGCGCGGTCTCGGGGCGCAGGTAGGCGACGGAGCCGGAGTCCTTCACCGGGCCGACCGTCGTCTCGAACATGAGGTTGAAGTCGCGCTCCTCGGTGAACTCGTGGCGGCGGTCCTCCGTCTTCGGCAGGCTCGCCTTCGCCGGGCACATCTCCTCGCGGTCGACGTGGTCGGCGCGGAAGCGCTGCTTGCAGACCTTGCAGTCGATGAGCGGGTCGCTGAAGCCGGCGAGATGCCCGCTCGCCTCCCACACCCTCGGGTGCTGGAGGATCGCCGAGTCGAGCGCGACGATGTCCTCGCGCTCCTGGAGCATCGAGCGCCACCACTCGTTCTTCACGTTCGTCTTGAGGAGGACGCCGTAGTGGCCGTAGTCGTAGGTCGAGCCGACGCCGCCGTAGATCTCCGACGAGGGGAAGATGAAGCCGCGGCGCTTGCAGAGCGCGACGATCTTGTCCATGGTCACGACGTCCTCGGCGGGCATCGGCGCAGCGTAGCGACGGGCCCCCGCGGCTCGCGGTGCCGCTCGCTCAGGCCGCCTCTGCGTCGGCGGGACTCTCGATCGTGAGCATCCGCGCGAGCGGGTCGCCGGAGCCGTCGCGGTGGTCGACGGCGCAGAGGCCGTCGCGCACCATGCGGCGCCCGAGCTGGAGCGTGTCCTCGATCTCGTCCTCGGAGAGCCGCAGCGTGTCGGTGCGCAGGCCGAGCGCGACGACGCCGTTCCAGGCGCCCCAGAGGAAGCGGCCCATGAGGTAGGCGTCGACGTGCGGCGCGATCTCGCCGACCTCGACGCCGCGGGCGATCGTCGCGCGGAACCCGTCGAGGACCGCCGTGATGCGGCGGTTGACGTCCTCGTGGAGCTCGGGGTCGACGATCGGCATGCGGGTCTCGACGCCGTCGAAGGCGAGGAAGCGGAACGCGCCCGGGTGCTCGAGGTGGAACCGGAGGTAGGCGTCGCCGCAGGCGACCACCTGCTCGAGCGGGCTGTCCGAGGTCGCGTAGGCGGCCTCGAGATAGGCGGCGAAGAGGTCGAGGGCGCGGTCGACGAGCGCGAGGTAGAGCCCGTCCTTGTTGCCGAAGTGCCCGTAGATCGAGCCGACCGCGACGTCGGCGGCCTCGGCGACGTCCTCCATGCGCGTCTCGCGATAGCCGCGCTCGCTGAACGCGGCCTCGGCCGCGTCGAGGATCGCTCGCCGCGTGCGGGCGCGTCGACGCTCGCCCCTCGTCAGGCTCGGCGCGTCGGCCGCCTCTGAAGGTCGGTTCATCTCTGAACGACTCTACAACCCCGGCGCGACGCCCACGAGAGGACGGCCCGTCGACCTCTGTTTGGCACTCTCGGGTGGAGAGTGCCAGAGCGACCTGCCATAATCTCCGTCGAGATGCCGATCTACGAGTACCGCAGGCCGGATGGATCGACGTTCGAGATCCTGCAGAAGTTCAGCGACGACCCGCTGACCGAGGACCCGGAGACCGGCGTCCCGGTCGAGCGCGTCCTGCACGCTCCGGCCATCCACTTCAAGGGCAAGGGCTTCCACAACACCGACTACGGGACCCGCCGCCGCAACCGCGAGCTCGAGAAGAGCGCCGACAAGGGCGCCGACGAGCACTCCGCGAAGATGGAGTCCAAGCGGGAGGAGAAGTCGAAGTCCGAGTCGGGCTCCTCGACGTCCGGCTCCGGCGACAAGAAGCCGGCGAAGAAGGACGCGAAGAAGGCGGCCTGAGGGCCGCCGTCACGCGTCTGCGGCCCGGCCTCCGCGCTCAGCCCGCGAGGAAGCGCTCGACGGCGCGCGCACGCGCCTCCTCGCTCACGACGAGTCCCGCGCCGCCGTCCGGCAGCGTCTCGCCGCCCGACGGCTTGAGGACGCGCGTCGGCGGCGATCCCGCCGTCACGATCGCCGACGCGAACCCCATGAGCGTCGGTCCGCTCATGTCGGTCACGAGGGCGCTCGGCGCCTTCCACGCGATCCAGGGCAGCCGGACGAAGCCGGCCGGCGAGAGGACGCGCGACTTCATCGCCGCGAGGATCTTCTGCTGGCGCGAGGCGCGCGTGAGGTCGCTCTCGTCCGGGTTGCACTCGTTCTTCCGCGTCCGCGCGAGGGCGAGGGCCTGGCGGCCGTCGATCGTCTGCTTGCCGCCCGGCAGCCGCAGCGTGTAGCCGCCGTTCTTGAAGCCGCCGTTGATCCGGCTCACGACGCAGCCGCCGCGGTAGACGACGCCGCCCATCGCGTCGATGAGCCCGGGGAAGTTCTCGAAGCTCACCTCGACGACGTGGTGGACGTCGATCCCGAGGTAGGCCTCGACCGTCTCGATCATGAGCTCCGAGCCGCCGGCGGCGAACGCCGCGTTGATCTTCGACCGCCCGACGCCCGGGATGTCGACGATCGTGTCGCGCGGGATCGAGAGCCGCGACGCCTTCCCTCCCCCGAACCGCATGAGGACGATCGAGTCGGCGCGCGAGGGCCCGGACGTCGAGCCGCCCGGCTCGAGCGTCTCCTCGCTGCGCCGGTCCGAGCCGAGGACGAGGACGTTCGTCGCGGCGAACGGCGGAAGGCCGCCCCCGCCGAGCAGCCGGTTGGCGCCCGCGTCGATCCCGCCGCCGTTGACGGTCGCGCTCGCGAGGAAGAGGACGCCCGAGAGAAGCACCCAGCCGAGCAGCGCGGCGACGAGCCACGCCGCGACGCGGAGCTTCGGGATGCGCCCGCCCCGGCGGCGCAGACGCGGGCGGCGGGGGCCGCCGCCGAGGTCGCCCCGAGGTCGCCGCGTGCCGGAGGCGTCGCGGTCGAGCCGGTCGAGGAAGCGGGGGCGGCTGCGGTAGACGGGATAGGACGGGCGGTCGCCCGGGGGATCGGCCATGCGTCGGATATGGTCGCTCAGATGCCCGCCGGCCGCCTCGTCGTGTGCCCGACCCCGATCGGGAACCTCGAGGACGTGACCCTCCGCGTCCTCTCGGTCCTGCGCGACGCGGACGTCGTCGCCTGCGAGGACACCCGCCGCACGAGGGTGCTCCTCGACCGCTACGGCGTCTCGGCCGACCTCGTGAGCTACCACGAGCACAACGAGCGCGAGCGCGCCGCCGCGCTCGTCGACCGGATGCGCGAGGGCGCCGTCGTGGCGCTGGTGAGCGACGCCGGGATGCCGCTCGTCTCCGACCCCGGGTACGTGCTCGTCGAGTCCTGCGTCGCGGCGGGCCTCGGCGTCGAGGTGCTCCCCGGGCCGAGCGCCGCGATCGCGGCGCTCGTCGCGAGCGCCCTCCCGTCGGACACGTGGCGCTTCGCGGGCTTCCTCCCGCGCAAGCGCGGCGAGCTCGAGCGGCTCCTCTCCCTCCCCGAGACGCTCGTCGCCTTCGAGTCGCCCAAGCGCGTCGGCGCCTCGCTCGCGGTCCTCGCCGAGCTCGACCCCGGCCGGCCGGTCGCGGTCTGCCGCGAGCTGACGAAGATCCACGAGGAGGTCGTGCGCGGAACCGCGGCGGACCTCGCGGCGCGGTACGCGGACGAGGCCGTCCGCGGCGAGGTCGTCGTCGTCGTCGGCGGCGCTCCCGAGGCCGAGGGCGACGTCGAGGCCGCCGCCGCCGCCGTCGCGGAGCTCGTCGAGGCCGGTGCGAAGGCGCGCCCGGCGGCCGCCGTCGTCGCGCGCCTCACCGGCACGAGCGCCAACGCGCTCTACGAGCGCCACCTCGGCAAGGACTGACCGGGGCGACCGCCGGGGACGGCGCCGCCCCCGGCCCGCGGGGGGAGAACCCGGTGCCGCGCGCCCTCGTGGTGGTCGTGACCCGCACCGTCGTCCCCACGTTCGCGCTCCTGGCCCTCCTCGCGCCGTCGCCGTCTCCGGCCGCCGACTGGCGGCTGCCGGTCGAGGGCCCCGTCCTCGCGCCCTTCCGCTTCGACCCCGCCGTCCCGTTCGCCGCCGGCCAGCGCCGGGGCGTCGACCTCCGCGCCCGTCGCGGCGGGACCGTGCGCGCCGCCTGCGCGGGTCACGTCGCCTTCGCCGGCGTCGTCCCACGAGGGGACCGAGCGGTCACGGTCCGCTGCCGGCGCGGGCCCTGGATCGCGACGCACGTCGGCCTCGGGACGACCGCCGTGCGCGCGGGGGACCGGGTCCGCCGCCTCGCGCTCCTCGGCACGGCCTCCGCCGCGGGCGTCGTGCGTCTCGGCGCGCGCCGAGACGGCGACCGCCACGGGTACGTCGACCCGCTTGCCCTCCTCGGCGACCCCGCCGGCGGCCTCCCCGCGCTCGGACCGGTCGGTCGCCGCGCGCCGCGCGG